>CAXTWV010000142.1:0-11802 GCA_964248005.1 uncultured Ktedonobacteraceae bacterium
CCACAAAGATGTTATACCAGAAACGATGTGAGATTCCTGTTAAGTTTTTTATGAGCTATCCTTAAAACGCCCATTACTTTTTCAAGGTGCGCTGTGTGTGGAATATAATGGTAGAGATAACAAGGTATATTGGAATACAGAAAAAACAGTGAAGACAGGAAGCAGGTAGAAAAATGTGGCGTACACCTGAAGAACTGGTAACAATTGGCTTTGCTCAATCACGCGTTGTGATGATGAACGAGTTTCACAATGGGTACTTACGTTGTGTGCGAACACGCGAAATCGGACAACGTGTCTTACCAAGTGCTCATAAGGTAGGTGTGCGACATCTTGCGATGGAGGCATTGCGCTTTCAGTTCGCGGAAGAAGCTAACCGGACACGAAATGTGCCAGAGGTCAAACAAGGCTATCTTGCTCAACCAGAGATGCGAGCTTTAATACAAACTGCACTCGATCTCGGATGGACGCTTATCCCTTATGAGGCCGATTTTGATAAGATGCCAGCAGAGCTAGTGCAAAAAGAGCAAAAAGACATGATGAGCCAAGAAGTCACAAACTGGCGTGAAGAGGCTCAAGCGAAAAATATTATTCATGCACTACAACTGTTAGCGGCTGATGCAAAACTTCTCGTTTGGTGTGGGAACGGACATCATACAAAAGAAATTTTTCATGCACAGAAGATATTTCGCGATGACAAAATTTTTCCTAAGCCTGAGAATGAGCCTGATTGGACTCCTATGGGATATCTCTTCAAAGAAATAAGTGGTATCGATCCGTTTACCATCCATCAAGAAGTTACCATAAAGCCACATCTTCCTGAAAACCTTCTCGATGCCTGCAAAGCTGATTTGGAGGCACTCGGAGGTACAGCAGGGTTTCTGAAAGAAGAAATACCATATCCGTCTCTCAATCGCTTTATTGCTCATAATGGTGATGCGTCTGTGTTTTCTACGAATAACGTGATGGAATAAGTTACTTGTTGCCCAATATTTAATACGGGCCAAGAAAGCGTTCACCATCAAAGTGAATTAAGTGCGAGGGTGCTTCTGCAACCCACACATCGGTTTCCCAGGAAATGTTGTCTAGTTCTTCTTGAAAGTCTTTGTGATCGAGAAACGCTGTGACAAACACTAATCCTATATGAGACTGTTCAAACAATTTCTTTAATTCTGTGTGACGTGCTGGAGTTATTGGGCCATGATGTGTTGACGCGTCGATTAGCACTAGCCAATTTCTTGCCCTGTCATGAAGAACAATGTCAGGAAGATTTTCGTGTGGCTCCAAGATGATACCTAGTTCTTGTAAGCTTACGTCATCAAAGTAGGTAGATTTTTCAAAGGTATCACCTAGATACAAAAGCTTGCCACTTGGTACAAACTTTTCTGCAAATTCGCCTAGAATTAGCTTTACAAGCACGTTTTGTTCATCGGGAGAGGGTGTAAATGGCAATAACACACACGGCCTCCTACACATAATTTAGCTTTGTTCGTATTGATTATAACATAGGTAATATACAAAGTCGTCACACAAATTTGTGTGGCGACGTTGTGTATGACCTATGTTATATTCTTACTCCCTGTTACGCATACGCTCGTGCTGTGTCAGGAACTTCTTACGCAAGCGAATGTTCAAGGGGGTCACTTCGACCAGTTCGTCGTTGTTGATGAAGTCGAGCGACTGCTCAAGGCTCATCAAAATCGGCGGTGTCAGACGGACCGAGATGTCTGATGTGGAGGAGCGAATATTTGTCTTCTGCTTCTCTTTACAGATATTAACGGTCATGTCATCGGGCCGCGAGTTGAGACCAACGATCATACCTTCGTAGACAGGAGTACCTGGCTCGATGAAGGTGTCACCACGCTGCTGAGCGTTATTTAAGCCGTAGGTCATCGCGCTACCTTGTTCAGATGCAACCATCGCGCCCATACGGTTATTGCCCATCTTGCCAAGCCACGGCTCGAAACCGAGCAGAATACTACTCATGGCTCCGTTGCCCTTTGTCAGAGTCAAGAAAGCATTGCGGAAACCAATCAAGCCACGTGTAGGAATGCGATACTCGATACGCACATTGCCCGAACCATCGTTGGTCATATTGATCAACTGCGCCTTACGAGTCGCGAGGTTCTCGGTCAACACACCAATATAGGTGTCTTTCGTGTCGATGATGAGATGCTCGATTGGCTCAGTAAGCTTGCCGTCCTCATCTTCGCGTGTGATAACCTCTGGACGCGAAACCTGGAACTCATACCCCTCACGGCGCATCGTTTCGATAAGCACAGAGAGGTGTAGTTCGCCACGACCTGAGACGACAAATTCGTCAGGCGAGTTACCATCTTCGACGCGTAGGCTCACATTCGTCTCTAGCTCACGATAAAGACGAGCGCGAAGCTGACGCGATGTCGGGTACTTGCTCTCACGTCCAGCGAACGGACTGCTATTGACACCAAAGGTCATTTTTAGCGTTGGCTCAGTGATTGCAATCGTCGGCAAAGCTTCTGGTGTATTGATATCCGCGACAGTTTCGCCAATATTTGCATCGGCAATACCTGTCAGCGCAACAATCTCACCTGCTTGTGCCTCTTCTACCTCGGTGCGTTGTAAGCCTTTATAGCTCAACACGAGATTGATCTTTTGACGTGAGACGACACCATCGCGATTGATGCGAGACACAAAGGTATTTGGTGCAATCTTGCCGCGCACGATGCGCCCGATAGCATATTTGCCTTTGTAATCGTCGTAGTCCAGTGCGGCTACAAGCATCTGTAAAGGAGCGTTGACATCGACCATTGGTGCGGGAATAGTGTTGACAATGGTCTCGAACAATGGCTCCAAACTAACACGCTCATCATTGGGATGGTACATCGCCACACCATCACGTCCAATTGCATAAAGGACGGGAAAGTTTAGGTGCGCGTCCGTGGTTGCGAGTTCCAGGAACAAGTCCTGTGTCCACTCTAGCACCTGATCGATACGGGCATCGCGTCGGTCAATTTTGTTGATAATGACGATAGGCTGGAGATTGAGTTCAAAGGCTTTCTGCAAGACAAAGCGTGTCTGAGGCATTGGGCCTTCAACAGCGTCGATCAGCAGAATACAGCCATCAGCCATGTTGAGAACGCGTTCAACCTCACCGCCGAAGTCAGCGTGTCCAGGAGTGTCGATGATATTGATCTTAATACCATGATAATTGATTGCGGTATTCTTTGATAGAATGGTGATGCCACGCTCACGCTCCTGATCATTGGAGTCCATAATCAGTTCGCCCATATCCTGGTTTTCGCGGAAGATGTGGCTTTGCTTCAGCAACCCATCAACGAGGGTAGTTTTGCCGTGATCGACGTGTGCGATAATGGCAACATTGCGAATGTCGGTCCGTTGTACAAGCTTTTCTGCTGTCTGCGTCATATTATTATTCATAACCTGCATATTCTTCTGGGTGCTTTCCTCTATATACTCTCTTCAAAGACATAATAAAACCGGACGGTCTTCGTCGCCCGGTGGATAAGTAGGCTATTTACCCGACATTCCAATACTTACATTGTATCTGTTCTCATGCATTCCGTCAAGCGTAGGTAGGACTTCTGAGGTATGTCTATTATCATTTTCTGCTGTATGCGACGCGTCGCATACAGCAGAAAATGATAATTAATACATTATCCATGAAGCGTCCCATTCAAGGCACGATCCATATTATAACAGGTACTGATAAGTGAAAGATGGGTAAAGGCTTGGGGAAAGTTCCCCAGTGCTTCACCTGTTGGTCCAATTTCTTCCGCGAAGAGTCCAACGTGATTGGAATAGGTGAGCATCTTTTCCAGGACTAAGCGAGCTTCGTCGAGCCGACCTGCACGCGCTAATGCTTCAGAGAGCCAGAAACTGCAAGGGCTGAATGTCCCTTCCAGACTACCTAAACCGTCATCAGCTGCAGCTTTGGGATTATAGCGATACACATGGGAATCGCTCATAAGCTCTTTCTGTACACGATTGATAGTTGCGATCATACGTGGGTCGGTGGGGCCAGTGAACTTTGTCAAAACCATCAGCAACGAACTAGCATCAACTGCATCACTTCCATAATATTGAACAAAACTACCAGCCTTTTCATTCCATCCGCGATGCATGATCTCTTCATAGATGTCCGCGCTGGTCTGTGCCCAATGCTCAAGTGGCGCAGGCAGGCCACGATGTCGAGCAATACGCAACGCACGGTCAAACGCGACCCAACTCATCACGCGTGAGTGTAGGAACGGCTTAGGACCACCACGCACCTCCCATATGCCCTCGTCATTGGTTTGCCAATTTGATGCAAGCCAATCTAATAAGCGGCGCAGGTTAGCCCACAAGTCATATGAGATATCCTTGTAGCGGTCAAAGATATAGATGGAGTCTAGCAGTTCGCCATAGATATCGAGCTGCTGCTGTTTGTATGCTTCATTCCCAATACGCACTGGCCCGCTCTTCCTATAGCCTTCCAGATGATCGAGACTGATCTCGGTTAAGTCGTGTCCGCCGTCTATAGTATACATGGGTTGCAGTGTACCATTGGGTTTCAATTCATGACAACGTGCATCGAGCCAGCCCATAAAGGACTCCGCTTCCTGTGTGAAGCCAAGAATGAGCAAACTATAGAGCGTGAATGCAGCATCACGAAGCCATGTATAACGGTAGTCCCAGTTGCGTGCGCCCCCAACCGTTTCTGGCAGACTCGTAGTTGGGGCAGCGACAATGGCCCCCGTTGGAGCATAGGTGAGTAGCTTCAAGGCGAGTGCTGAACGATGGACCATTTCACGCCAACGTCCCTGATATTGGCATTGAGAGAGCCAGCGTTGCCAGTAATCTTTTGTTCCTTGAAATAGAGATTGATAGTGACGATTGGTGAGACGTTGTGGCGCGAGGTCATGGTCTTTCGCACTTTCCAGCACGAAGTAGGCGTATTGGTCTTCTTGCAATGTGAAGGTTGAGTATACACCGCCTTGCCCATCTGTCTCTACAGGAACAGTAGAGGCGAGTCCTAAACAAAGATGCTGACTTGAGAAGATCGCACCACCATCGGAAAGATGCACCACATGTGTGTCGCGTGCATAGTTGAACGCAGGTTTACAGACCATCTCAATAGACATGGCACCTCGCACAACATGTACGGCGCGAATAATATGATGCTGATGAGTTTTGCTATGTAGCTCTTTAATCGGCATGAAGTCGATAACCTCACACACCCCATCGACAGAAAGGAAGCGCGTAATAAGTATGTTTGTATCGGGAATATACATTTGCTTACGGCTCATACCGGGTACATAGGGTGGTGCGATGCGAAAGAATCCCCCCTTTTTGGAGTCAAGGAGTGCTCCGAACACGCTTGGAGCGTCAAAGCGAGGAATACAGCACCAATCAATAGAACCATCTTTCCCTACCAATGCAACCGTGTGTAGATCACCAATGATGCCGTGATCTTCAATGGGAAGGTATCCGTCCGAAAGTCCTGGTGGCGTCTGTGCCTGAGTTGGTTGCTGCATCTCTTGTTCCTCAATTCTGTTTACATTTGTTGTAGCTATTATAGCCTGTGCTATAAATACGTTGGTAGTCGGTAGGAAAGATGTAAAAAGGTATCGACTTTCTAAGCATATACAATGTTTCCGCCAAATTGCTTGTGATAAATTACCGATTTCCTGCGTAGTGTATATAACAACGATGAGTTCGTGTGCTTTACGAGCAATAACGTGTTACAGAACACTATGAAGAGGAGTATGTACTCCTCACGCCGCGACGAACTTGCTCTTTGTCTGAATTTGTAGTTATTTTTGAGGAGGACAAGATGTTTCAAAGGCCCAAGCCTCGGTTCTCGATGATTGGCTTCTCCCTGTTGACAATGTTTTTGTTGATACTCAGTGCTTGTGGTGCCTCTGGCACTCCAAATACAGGCACCACGAGTAACAACGGCACTCCTACCAAGGGTGGGACATGGGTTGACGACATTCCAAACGAGCCTGATTCGTTGATTCCAAACGGAAGTTCACAGACATTTTCAAGCATTGTGGACGAATCACTTTATTTACCATTGTTCCTTGGTGACTACAATGGAAAAATTATCCCCGGCGCGGCAGCAGAAGTGCCCACACTGCAAAACGGTGATATCAGTTCCGACTACAAAACCTACACATTTAAAATGAAGCCGGGCCTGAAATGGTCTGACGGTCAGCCTTATAATGCGGACGATGTTGACTTCACAATCAAGCTTTGGAATAACCCCAAGTTTGGAGCCGCCAGCACCCTTGGCTACAATTTTGTGACATCAACAACCGTATCCGCAGACAAGCTCTCGATTACCTTTCATCTGAAACAGCCATTCGCTCCATTTGTTGCGTCATGGACTGATGGCTTGTATGCGCCTTTGCCCGCACACCATTTCGCAAGTGTTGATCCCGCCTCTATCCTCAAGTCCGCGGACAATCTGAAGCCTGCTGTTACGAGTGGACCTTTCACGATGAGTGAGAGTAAACCCGGTGATCACTATACTGTCGTGCGCAATCCGAACTACTATCTTGCTTCTCAGGGGCTTCCTTACCTGGATAAGATTGTGTTTAATGCGGTTGCAAGCGAAAACACCATCTTCAAAAACCTTCAGGCTGGCTCTATTACATCATCCTGGTTCCTTGATGTGAGCAAGACAAACTCGTATAAGGGTTTGACAAGCTACAAGCTTGCCGTCAATCCTAACTCTTCAAACTACGAGGTATCAATCTTCAATCTCAAGAACCCTATTCTTGGCAAAGACCTTGCTGTACGTAAGGCGATAGCGATGGCGATTGACCATAATGCGCTGATTAAAACGGCGCGTTTAGGCCAAGCAACCCCCCTATGTACCGATCATGGGAAGTCACTTGTTCCTGGCTATCAGGCCGATGCCCCTTGTCCTGCATTTGATCCTGCCGCAGCCAACACTGCTTTGGATCAGGACGGCTGGGTCAAGGGAAGTGATGGTATTCGCACAAAGGGTGGTCAGAAACTAGAGTTCCATTATGCGACCACGACTGGCAAACCTTGGCGTGAAGCTGATGAACTGATTATTCAGTCCGACCTTCAGGCTATCGGTATCAAGCTCGACATTCAGAACTATCCAGCCAGCACCTTCTTTGGTACCTACATGCCTAACGGAAAGCATGACATCGCCGAATTTGAAAACTCCTACACCTATGACTCTGACGATGCCTCGCTTCTTGCCTGTAGTCAGCAGGGTACGAATGGTCAAAACTGGAGCTTCTATTGTAATCCTCAGATGGACAAGTTGCTGAGTCAGGAAGAAGGAACCGTTGACCCAGCTGCACGTCAGACCGCATTCAATGCAATTCACCAGCTTGAGCTTACTCAATTCCCATTTGTCATCCTGTACAGTCCCGCGGACCTTGGTATTGCCAAGACCACCGCGCACAACTATGGCCCTGGACCAGAGGGTTCGAGTGAGACCATTGGTGTTGATAAGTGGTGGTGTACCGGTGGTACCTGCTAAACAAGAACTAGCGAGGAGGCATCTGCCTTTTCTCGTGACAACAGAGTAGTTGTAGGAAAGTGTCTTTGCATGACTCCCATAGGATTTCATCGAAGACACTTTTCTTTACTGCAATGACTTGGCAAAAAATGAGACAGGCATTATAAATTGTACAGAAAATAGTATTGATGTAGTAGGAAAATGTGTTATACTACGTTCTACATCATTTCCCGCCCTATTAGCCAATTCGACTGGAGGTATGCATGGGAAGATACGTCATCAGAAGGATTCTACAAGCAATCCCGTTATTGCTCCTCGTCTCTGTGTTCATGTTTTTGTTGATTCATGCTCTACCAGGTGGCCCAGAACAAGTCATATTTAATCCTCATCTCTCTCCTGCAGGACGTGCAGCTCTACGTACCAGATTTGGTCTTGATGATCCTTTGCCTATTCAGTATCTGAAATGGTTGAAGAACATGTTAACAGGTGATTTTGGTTCCTCGTTTGCTACAAATCAACCTGTCTCACAAGTTCTCTCAGAACGTTTTCCCGCTACCCTGGAACTGTTTGGGCTAGCTTTTGCGGTTGCGTTAGTTTTTGCCATTCTGCTCGGTATCATTTCGGCAATCCGTCAAAACACAATCACGGACTATACATTGACAACCATCTCTTATTTTGGTATTGCCATGCCTGCGTTTCTGCTCGGTATTTTCTTGCAAGACATTTTTGCTGTGCAGTTACGCTGGCTACCAGTATCAGGAACAAGTACCTCTGGCATGACCTTTGACGCATTCAACACATTTCTGGATGGCTTTCTACACATTATTCTGCCCATGTTGACGCTTTCAATCCTCTTCATTGCTGGTTGGAGTCGTTATATGCGTTCCAGTATGATTGATGTGGTGAAACAGGACTACATTCGTACCGCACGCGCGAAGGGCGTGAATACACGCTCTATTCTCTTAGGTCATGCATTGCGTAATGCTGTTATTCCATTAATTACTGTGGTTGCCATCGACTTTGGCTCAGTTGCTGGCGGAGCCGTGCTGACTGAAGGCATTTTTGCGTGGCCTGGTATGGGGTCACTCTTTCTTGGTTCGCTTGACAGTCGCGACTTTCCTGTACTTTTGGCTATACTCATTCTGAGTGCCATTCTTGTGATTTCATTCAACTTGATCGCAGACATTCTTTACGCTGTCATGGACCCACGTATCCGTTACTCTTAAACGTTGTGTCTCGAATAGGAAGGAGGCCGGCATGGACATATCTCAGCAAGTGAACGCAACACCAGTAGAAGATGATGAGCCGTTTATGGAATTGACGCCAGCACTTGTGCAAAAGCGTCGAAGTCAGGGACGCATCATCTTTGATCGTTTTGTTCGCAATAGAGCTGCAATCGTAGGAGCATCGTTCCTCATTCTTTTGGTCCTCTTTTGTTTTCTTGGCCCACTCATCACAGGGCATAACACGCCTAACATCCTCCATGTGAACAATGCCCTGCAGCCACCGAACGCAACCTTTCCATTCGGTACGGATGATGTGGGACGAGACCAGTTCGCACGTGCTATGGCTGGCGGACAGATATCATTGCTTGTTGGGTTAGCATCGATGCTCGTGTCTCTTGTGCTCGGTGTCAGCATTGGGGCGTTTGCAGGTTTCTACGGTGGTATTGTTGATAACATTCTTATGCGTTTCACTGATATTGTGTTATCCGTACCTCTCTATCTTCTGCTTTTCGTCCTTTCCGCTTCGTTCAGTGATGGTACACCAAAAAGTGTTATCTTTTTGATTGCAATCTTCGGCTGGACCTCTTCCGCTCGCCTTGTGCGTGGTGAGTTTTTAGCCATGAGGGAGCGCGAGTATGTCCTTGCAGCTCGTACTATTGGAGCAGGTAATTTACGCTTGATGTTCCGCCACATTTTGCCGAATGCTGCTGGACCTATCATCGTGAATGCAACCTTACTGATTGGGACGAATATCATTCTTGAGTCAGTGCTGAGTTTCTTCGGCTTTGGTTTGCATCCACCTGCTTCAAGTTGGGGCAATATGGTTTCCGATGGTCAAAATCTCTTTGATACCGCCCCATATCTCGTGTTTACACCCGCGTTGCTCATCTTCTTCACCGTGTTGAGCATCAACCTTGTGGGTGATGGCTTGCGTGACGCTCTTGACCCTTACATGACAGAACGATAAGAAAAGAAAAGATAGCCTTCTTAATAAGGAGCAACGACGTTGGGAGAGTATCTGCTCGAAGTGCAAGACCTGAAGACCTACTTCAAAGTGAAGAGTGGTCGCGTGCGTGCGGTTGATGGTGTCACCTTCGCCGTCAGGCCAGGAGAAAAGATCGCGATTGTTGGTGAAAGTGGTTGTGGGAAGAGTGTGACTGCCCTGTCGATTATGCGTTTAGTCTCTCAGCCGCCAGGAGAATACGCAGGGGGCAGTGTTCTGTTTCAGGATCAGGACTTACTGGAAATGCCAGAGAGTGCTATGCGCCGTATACGAGGCGGGCAGATTGGCATGATCTTCCAGGACCCGATGACTTGTCTCAATCCAACAATGAATGTTGGCAAACAAATTGCCGAGGGACTGAAAATACACTTGAAGCTGAGTGATGGGCAGGCGCATAAACGAGCAATGGACTTGCTCGATCAGGTTGGTATTCCTGATGTGGCGAACCGCATCAACTCTTATCCTCATCAGTTTAGTGGTGGCATGCGTCAGCGCGTCATGATTGCGATTGCCCTTGCCTGTAATCCCAAACTGCTGATTGCTGACGAACCGACAACCGCGCTCGATGTTACCGTGCAGGCCCAGATTCTTGAACTGATTAGTGGCGTTTGTAAAGACTTTGGTACTGCTCTTGTGCTTATCACACATGATTTGGGAGTAGTCGCGGGTATGGCTGATCGCGTGGTGGTCATGTATGCGGGTAAAGTTGTGGAAGAGGGACCAACCGAAGAGATATTCGCGAATCCACGCCATCCGTATACGCTTGGCCTGCTTGGTTCTGTCCCACGGCTAGATGAGAAGCGCGACGAGGAATTGAGGACAATTGAAGGTGCGCCTCCTGATCTCTTGAACCCTCCCACTGGCTGTCCGTTCATGCCGCGTTGTTTTTATTCGCATAGCACTTGCCGCGAGATGCCACCACTTGAGCCTGTGAGTGGAAATCTGGCACACCGTAAGGCGTGTTGGCCTGATATCAGTGATCCTAAAGAGCAAGAGCGTGCCGAACGCAGACGTCTCGCCAGAGTAGAGGCACAACGTGCGAAGAGTATGCAGGCTGCCAGTAGTGAAGCACTACGTTCATCGTAAGGAAGAAAAAAGATGGCAGAGACAGCAGTAGCGAGTCAGACGTTATTGGATATACGCGATCTGAAAATGTATTTTCCTTTAACGCAAGGTATTGTTTTCCAGCGTGTCGTAGGATATGTGCGGGCCGTAGATGGCATTAGCTTTAGCATAGAGCGTGGACAGACGCTTGGTCTCGTGGGAGAAAGCGGCTCCGGGAAGACAACGATTGGACGTACTATTATACGACTGTATAAACCAACGGAAGGTTCGATAGTTTTCAACGGACAAGACCTTGCGACACTAGATGGTGAGCCACTCCGTCAGGTGCGTCGGCAGGCACAAATGGTGTTTCAGGACCCATTCGCCTCGCTCAATCCACGCTTTACGATTGGGTCACTGATTGCGGAGCCAATGCAAATCTATAAGATGGGAACGGCCCAGGAATTGCGTGACAAAACGGTGGAATTGTTGCGTGTCGTCGGGTTGCGTCCTGAATATATCGACCGTTATCCACACGAGTTCAGTGGTGGTCAACGGCAACGCATCGCGGTTGCTCGCGCAATCTCCATCAACCCTGAGTTTGTAATCGCGGATGAGCCAGTGTCAGCCCTCGACGTATCGGTGCGTGCCCAAGTGCTGAACCTGTTGCAAAGGTTACAACAGCAGTTCAATCTGACGTACCTGTTTGTCTCACATGACATGAGTGTTGTGCGTCACGTCGCGGACCGAATAGCGGTCATGTATCTAGGCCGCATCGTAGAGTTGTCTGATCGTGATGAATTGTATGCAGCTCCTAAGCATCCCTACACCAAAGCCTTACTTTCGGCTGTGCCTATTCCCGATCCCCAGATAGAGCGCAAGAGGCAACGTATCATTCTTTCGGGCGACTTGCCCAGCCCCATTAATATTCCATCTGGTTGTCGTTTCCATACGCGTTGCCCAATGGCCCAATCAATTTGTCGCGAGATCGATCCCGTCTTTGAGGCAAAAGAAGGTCATGAACATTATGCCGCCTGCCACTTTGC
>CAXTWV010000143.1:0-2118 GCA_964248005.1 uncultured Ktedonobacteraceae bacterium
GCAAGCAGGAGGTTTGTACGATGGTTCAACGTTCGGATGCAATTGAACAGATGCGTGCAGTCACCATTTCACGCGAATATGGGAGTGGTGGTGGTGAGGTTGCGCAACGGTTAGCACAACAGCTTGGCTGGCGACTGGTTGACCATGAGATTGTTGTACGTGTGGCACGAACACTGGGAGTGAGCGAGGCGGAAGCAGAGGCACACGACGAGCATGTCGAGGGGTTCGTATCACGCCTGTTACGCAGTATGCAACGTGTCGATCCTAATTTGATGAGTGGTGCGCCTGTACTTCCAGTCTCAGCAGAAACAGAACAGAACGAGTATCAAGAAGCACTCGCCGATGTGGTAAAAGCCGCGATTACAGATGGTCATACTGTAATTGTTGGACGCGGTTCACAAGCACTACTTGCGGAAAGGCGCGATGTGTTGCATGTTCGCGTAATTGCTCCACTCGCCGCTCGTATCGGCTACGTGATGCAACGCGAGGGATTAACGCAGGAGGAAGCAAAAGAACGGATCCAACTGAAAGACCGTACACGGATGCGTTACCTCCAAGCAGCCCACAATTTGCAGTCAGATGATCCTCACCTCTATGATATCGTGGTCAATAGTGCCATTCTTGACCTTGACAGTATTGCCTCACTCGTTATTACCGCGTTAGAGGACAAGGCAAAACGGCTTTCGGTACCAGTAGATCAGCTTGGACCAGGAGCAGGTCTAGCACGTTATCCCGGTCATCCAGGGGACTTGCGCCCACCAGTTGCACGGTAAACAACACGCGTGATCACCTATATTGAATAAATCTTCTAATGATAGAGCTATGACAAATTTTTGGGGTCTAATTATTTATACCCTCGTTGGGGTTGTCGGGCGGAACGAGGGTGTAATGAATTAGACCCCTACATTCGATGTGCCCTGATAGGTACACACAGATATAACGATGGATAGCGGGGATATACTAAGAAGAGAGGGGAATGACACACAGAAGTGTCGCCAGAAGCCAGATGTGGCCCTCTACTACATACTCTATACTTATATTATTCTATTTTTTGCTTCTCTATGCGGAGGAAGAAGGGGTGCGTTAGGCCATGAAAATAGCAATTACTGGTGGAGCGGGATTTATTGGAAGTCATATTGCCACGGCGTATCTTGATGCGGGTCATGATGTTATCGTTATAGACAATCTCTCACATGGAGCGCGAACGGCTATCGACGCACGCGCTCGCTTTTACCAGATGGATATTCGAGATGAGAAGTTGCGCACTGTCTTGCAGCAAGAGCGACCGGATATTGTCAGTCATCATGCATCACAATTTTATACGATGAATACTCCTATAAATGAGCAGTCACTCGCGGATGCCGATGTGCATGTGCGCGGGTTAATCAATGTGCTAGAGGGTTGTCTTACGGCACAGGTTTCCAAGATTATATTTTCGTCTGGGGGCAATTCGCTGTATGGACGTGTAGAGAGTACACAGTTGCCGTTAACTGAGGCAACACCATTATGCCCACAACGTCCACACGATATTAGCAAGGTCGCGGGCGAATGGTATATCCGCTATTATTCACAGACCTATCATCTCCAGCACACCATCCTGCGCTATGCCGATGTCTATGGCGAGACCGACCTGGAATACGCGCATCATCCACTGAGCCAGTTTGTACAGATGATTTCCGATGGGCGTCGTCCAGTGTTGCGCGGTGCATGTCATGTGTTGCGTGACCATGTTTTTATTGATGACGTAGTGCGGGCAAATCTTCGTGCGTTGACGCGTGGTGATAATGAGACGGTGCATATCAGCGCGGGCCATGGTTGCACACTCTATCAATTGTATCGCGTCGTCGCTATTCTGCTAGAGAGTGAAATAGAGCCAGCGTATCTTCCATCAGGACCATTAGTGGAGCCAACCTCGATTGTGCTGGATAACACACGCGCTCAGCATGTGCTAGGATGGAGTCCAGAAGTCAACATGGTACAGGGTGTACAGCGTGCGGTTGCGATGCTACAAAACGTGCTGCGTGCGCCAACGCTGATAGAGGAGCGCGAAACTGTTCTGCTTGGCTTAAAGAGATAAAAAATACACAGCGCAAACACAAGAGGGTTGATGTGGCAAGC
>CAXTWV010000143.1:2128-11712 GCA_964248005.1 uncultured Ktedonobacteraceae bacterium
AACAAAAAAAAAACACCCCGCCAAAACACATGTGGGTTTTGGTGCCATGCGCCCCACCCCAACCCTCTTGTGTTTGCGCTGTGTGTCTAATACTATTGTTGTAAGCCACTGACGACGCGAGCGTATTTCTCGGCGAGGGCTTGCGCTTGCTCGTTCGAGACTGACTCCGCGACAACGTGGAAAAGTGGGCTATCAGCATCAGGTAGGACAAGGACCCACTCTTTGCCGAGGTCGATTTTGATGCCATCAATCGGCTTCGCGCGTCGCTCGCGATATTGCTCGCTCAGGATACGCATGACCTTGCCCTTGGACTCCCACGGACACGTGACACGCGTGGTACTCATGTAGTAAGCAGGCAGATCATCGACAACCTCAGAAAGCTTCATCTGGAACGTGGCAAGCAGTTCAAGCAGCTTGACGATAGCAAGCATACCATCGAAGGCTGGTTGCAAAGCGGGGAATACAAAGCCGCCTCTACCGTCACCACCAAGAATAACACCCTCACGTCCAGCAGCAGTCATCAAGGCATGTGGCAATACTTTGGTATGCTGGATGTAGCCATCATATCGCTTGGCAATATGCTGTAATGCGCTAGGTGCTGTAACAGGGGCGGCAACCGTGCCTCCACGCTGCTGACGTAGAATAAGACTAGTCATTGCGGCAAGCAGTTTCATACCGTCCAGGACGCGTCCACGATCATCAACAACATTGATACGCTCCGCACCGGGGTCAATACGAATCCCAATGTCAGTGTTCAAGGCTGAACTGATGGTTGCGAGTCGCTGCATGTCCTTGTTCACTTCGTCTACAGAACGAGAGGAAGGCGGCTCGTCAGAACTTGTATTCAGGACGATCACCTCACAGCCCAGTTTTGTGAAGATATCTGGCAACAATTGCATAGCACTACTGTGTGCATAATCGACGACAAGCTGAAACTTGCGCTGACGGATGATTTCACCATCAACGACCTTATTGAAGCCTTGAAGGTAACGTCCGCTTACATCCGAGTCTTCAAGGACCTCGATTGCGCCTATTTCGTCGAGATAAACACGGCGGTAATCTTCGCGGAAGAAGAGATTTTCGATTTTGCGCTCAACCGTTTTGTTGATATCAAGTCCATACTGATCAAAGATTTTGATGTCAATTACGCGCTGATCATATGGCGATACACGCACATGGACGCCACCTACTGATTCAGTGTTACGAATGTAATAGCGAGCTACTGGAATTGGCACCTGATTGATGTCGTGAACATTGATACCCGCAGATGGCAAGCCTGCGTTGACACCACGCTTAATCATGCGCGAGGAGCGATAGGTATCACGGTTCAGGCTGACAATGGCACCCTTCGGCAGAATAGCTCCATAGGTGGCACCAAGTTTGGTCGCGAATTCGGGCGTGATATCGACGTTAACAAGACCACTCACACCAAAGCGACTGAACAAGCCACGTCGTCCCTGCGATCCCCAGATGATGCTAGTGTTGACGACTGCGCCCGCCTCGATCTCTTTGTCGGGCCAAATTTTGATATTGGGTTGAATGATCGCGCCATCCTGGATGATTGAGTTATCACCAATCACCGAGCCTTCAAACATCACCGCTTTACTCTTGATGCTACTTGAGGAGCCAACAATGGCACCACGTAACTCTGAGCGTTCACCAATGTACGAGCTATTCCACACGATGCTGCGGTCAACTTGTGAGCGTTCGTCAACGATGGTGTATTGACCAATCGAGCTTGGGCCGTGAATGATGGCACCTGGACGAACTTTACAATCATGTCCAAGATAGACAGGGCCATAGAGTTGAGCATCCTCGGAAATCTCAACGCCCTCTTCACACCAGATGTTGTTCCCAATGTTCTTCGCGGGAATTTCGACTTCGACATGACCAAGTAAAGCATCAGCATTGGCACGCATGTACTCACTGAGATTGCCGACATCACACCAGTAACCACTCTGTGCGACATAGCCAAAGAGTGGGTCGCCCTTACGCAACATCATGGGAAAGAGTTCCTGGCTAAAGTCGAATTGCTTGTTCTTCTCAAAATAGGAAAATATTTGAGGGTCAATAACGTAAATGCCTGTATTGATGGTGTCGCTAAAGACTTCACCCCAGCTTGGCTTCTCAAGAAACTGTGAGATGTGACCATCTTCATTCGTGATAATGACGCCGTATTCCAGGGGGTTGTGAACATGCGCCAATAGCAATGTTGCGAGTGACTTCTTTTCGTTGTGATAATTGATGAGGTCGGTGAGGTTGTAATCAGTGAGTGCGTCACCACTGATTACCAGGAATGGCTCAGTGAGTTGATCCTCTGCGTTCTTGACACTCCCTGCTGTTCCCAATGGCACATCTTCCCGTGAGTAGGTAATGCGCATACCTAGCTGGGAACCATTCCCGAAATAGTCTTCTATATTGCTTGCGAGATACTGGACAGTAACAACAACTTCCGTAATCCCGTGACGTTTCAACAGGTTAAGGATGTGCTCCATCACTGGCTTTCCTGCGATGGGTACCATTGGTTTCGGACGCCGAATCGTCAATGGTCGTAGCCTCGATCCTTCCCCTCCTGCCATAACAACCGCTTTCATGAGGCCCTGCCTTTCTGGAGAACAACCGTCATGGTTGTTCACTTTCGTAGAGGTAAAAAATACAGAAACGGCGTAGCAATGCCACGCCGTCCCATCTGCTCCGCTACAATACATTCTACAACACGACAAAAACACACCGCAAGCGGTTGAGATACTAATTTGAGGGGGAAAAGAGAACGCATCGGTTTGGGGAAAGAGAACGCACAGTCGAGAACATGACAGGGGCAAGCCCTGTCACTACTATACACGGACTGACGTGGCTTCGCCCCGTAGGGGTGAACAGTATAGTAGTGACAGGGCTTGCCCCTGTCATGCACGCTTGCTTGTATAGCCCTCTTACCAATCACTTATTCGCCCGTGCTCAACAAGCCAACGGACAAAACGATGATAGTTCGTCTCTTCTGTCGCCAGTCGCGCTTCGTACTCCTCCTGGAGTTGAATGAGACGGTGCGCCTCTTCTACGGTAAAACCCTCGTCCAGGAGGGCGTCGATGAGCAAATCCACAAAATGCTGCTGCTGTTGCATGTACAAGGTCCTCCTTCTGTGTGTAAGATTCTCTATAACGCATGTAGACAACACGATGGTGCATCCCATGATATCCGTCATTGGATAGGCTAGAATGTTTTCGCAAACACACTACGCAAAGAGAGAGGTACACTTCAGTGAACCTCTACAATACATGTGGCTTGCGAGACAAAACAAGATGACAATTGGGGTTGGTAGCGAATGTTCTCTTCCACTTACTAACACGACTTCACTACGGCAAAAGATGCTACTAAGTAAAGTATAGCACAAAGTTCTCTACTTTTTCCAGTGGTGTTCACCCCTTCTATACGAAACACGGACGAAAGAGCAAAAAGGGATACGCATATCGAATATTTGCGATGTCCATACAACGAAAATGTAGTAGACCGCCAATCGTCATTTGACCGGACTTTCAAACTTAAACCAGCTAAGAGAAAAGTATCAAATGACGATTGGTGGTCTAGTAGGGACCGATGTATCACGTCCTCTTGGCGTCTCGATTGCCGACAAGGACGTGATACATCGGTCCCTACATTCGACGTATCCTGAGTATTTTGTTCAACCCCATCATCGGTCCCTACGAGCAAGCACATCAATATATGAATAGTTATTCATCTTAATGAGCAAATTTTCAGAAAGCCTTGACAAGGACAAAAATCCAATATATAATACGGACATCGAAAGGAGGTGATGTGAATGGATCAAAGTAGTCGCTGCACAAGCAGCGTTGTAGATTCTCACATCTTCCAGTCGAGAGGGGTTACGCTCTAACGGACGTAGTTCATCTCGCTGAAGCTCGGCTTTGTTGTCGGGTGAAGGTTGAAAATCAACACTGGTAGGCAGTGGTAATCCACTCCTGCTTGTGCAGCACGCCCAGGGTGACGATGAAGAACTTTGCCGTTGCCCTGGGATTTTTATACAAATTTGTCTTTATTTCTCAGTGTGCATAGATATGTATATGCTCTCCCCCAGTATATGCAAAGGATGCACAACCTCTGGCTATGCGCATATATTACATTTTCTTCATATTGTCTCAAGCTCGCGCCGAGAATAAAATAAACGAATGAGGGTACACAGGTGGTAGAGCGAGAAATCGGAAATGGCATTCCGGCTGCGGCACTTACTATTGAAAGACTACAGCAACAACTCGATACAGCGTTTTTCGGACGCGGAGAACGCTTACAGTATGTACCTATTCTTGACTCAACCAATACAGTAGCAATGAAATTGGTACAAGAGGGACACGCAGAAGAGGGTTTCGTGGTATTGACGGACAGTCAAACCGCCGGGCGTGGAAGGCTGGGAAGACACTGGGTCGATACATTCGGCTATAACGTGCTCTCATCTACTGTCCTTATGCCGCGCTTTCCACTTTCGTTGCTTGTCATGCTTGCATCATTAGCGGTGGTGGATACCATTGATGCGGTATGCGATGTCACCGCGACGATTAAATGGCCTAATGACGTTCTCATAGAAGAGCGCAAGGTTGCGGGTATTCTGATCGAAACGACACATAATCGCACGGGACAAATGGTCGCAATAATGGGTATCGGCGTCAACGTGTACAGCTATCCAGTACAGACCGAGGTTGAACAAGACCTGGTAAAAAAAGCGATAACGCTTGAGGAAGCATGTGGACATCGAGTGAGCCGAGAAACGTTTATTGCGCAATTACTCAAACGCATTGAAGCATTCTATATTTCATTGCAAAATGACATCACCTCTTCGGTCATACCCGGTTCTGACAGGGATGTTAGCCCAAACTGGGGGCCAGCGTCTCGGCTGATACGAGAACGATGGCGAAGTCGCTTATCAACATTGGGTCGCACAATAGAGGTGCGACAGGGAGATACCGTCTTGAGCGGTATCGCAGAAGATGTGGATGATACCGGAGAACTGTTCCTCCGTCGTCATTCAGGCGAGCGTGTCTGTATTACGTGGGGCGATATTGGCTATCCCGCGGAATAGGTGGCACGGCATAGTGTGACGCTGGAAACGTCACATAGAGGGGACATAGACATGGAGACTACAGACGTATTCCTTACCGATGATGGCAGACAGATTGCATTAAGTCAACTGGAATTTCTACGCACGACTCGAAGAGCGGAGGTTGCCCAATATCTGCATGATGCAAAAGAGGCGGGCGACGTAATCGACAATGCAGCATATGAGGACGCAAAGATCGAACATGCACGCCTTGAGGGGCGTATTTATGAGCTAGAGCAAATGCTTGGCAGAGCAAAGCTGATTAGCCGCGTGGACAGCGACTTGGTTTCACTTGGTTCTATCATTCGCCTTTCTACACCTGACGACAGAGAGTACAACTACAGCATCGTAGGTGCGTTCGAGGCCGATCCACGTGCGGGCCGCATTTCAAACGAATCTCCAGTAGGGAAAGCACTGTTGGGCCATAAAGTAGGCGATCTTGTGATTGTCTCGACGCCCGGCGGTGTGAAGGAATACACGATTCTTTCTATCGAATAAGAACTGTACGCATAGCACGCGAACACAAGGGCAGTCGGATATTCTCACAAAGATGTCCGACTGCCCTTGTGTTCGCTTTTTTGTTTTGGGTATACATTCATTAGAAAGAACAGGGAGACCGCAAGGATGATAAGCCTTTGTTTTTTATGTCTACCCAAAGAATTCAAACGATGTTACAATAGCGCACGAAGACGAAGCAAGATAGTACAATCTATCTTGGTTGATATATTGCGCAGAAGGAAAAACGAGAACATTATGCCAGATGAACGAGAAACACGTATCCAGCGTGTCCACGAGTTGAGGGAACAGGGTATCAATCCCTATCCCAACACGGCAGAGCGGACACACACTGTAGCGGAGGTACTAGAGGATTTCGACGAGTACCAGCAAAAGGGGGCAGACGCTTCCTTTACGCTTGTCGGGCGTATCCGTCTGATACGCAGGCAAGGTAAGATTACCTTTGCTCAACTAGAGGACGGAACGGGACGTATTCAGTTGTACTTTGCCATCAACGATGTAGGCGAAGATGCATATAAGAGAGTAAAGCTACTAGACTTGGGCGATTTCATTCAGGTAGGTGGCTATCTCTTCACCACAACTAGAGGAGAGCGCACATTACACGTCCTGGATCACAAAATCCTTGCAAAGGGTATACGTCCACTGCCGGAAAAGTATCATGGGCTTGAGGACAAGGAGACACGGCAACGCAAACGCTACCTCGACTTGCTCGCTAATGGTGATGAGGTAAAGCAAGTTTTTGTGACACGTAGCCGCACCATTAGCGCATTGCGTCGCTATCTTGATACACACGACTATATTGAAGCTGAGACACCCATATTGCAGCCGCTCTATGGTGGCGCAACAGCACGGCCTTTTGTAACCCATCATAATGCGTTAGACCGTGATCTCTATATGCGTATTGCTGTTGAGTTATATCTAAAACGATTAATCGTAGGTGGCTTTGAACGAGTCTATGAAATAGGACGCGATTTCCGCAATGAGGGTATTGATCGTAGCCATAATCCTGAATTTACGATGCTAGAGTTTTATGAAGCGTATGCAGATTATAATAAGATGATGCAGGTTGTTGAGGAAATGATCGCCTTTGTCGCGCAAGAGGTGCATGGCTCACCACGCATCACCTATCAAGGCACTGAAATTGACCTGACTCCGCCATGGCCTCGTATGAGACAGATGGATGCCATTGCTGAATTTACAGGAATCGACATACAACGCTTCCCCGATAAGGACAGTCTTGCGGCAGAGATGCGTGCGAACGGCTTTGAGGCCGACCCAAAACTAGGCCGTGGTCGTCTCGTTGATGACCTCATGAAAGCGATGTTCCGTAAGGGTATTCCAGCCTTGCGACAGGCATTGTTCTTGACGGACTATCCATTGGATATATCGCCATTGACCAAGCAGCATCGTGAGATTCCTGGTCTGGTTGAACGTTTCCAGCCTTTCGTCGGAGGATTGGAGCTAGGCAATGCGTTTACCGAGTTGAACGATCCACTCGATCAACGCGCACGCTTCGAGGATCAGGCTCGGCAACGCGAACAAGGCGACGATGAGGCGCAGGTGCTCGACGAGGATTTCCTGGAAGCGATGGAAACGGGCATGCCACCCACAGGCGGTGTCGGCATCGGTGTTGACCGCCTTGTGATGCTGATGGCAGACCAAGAGTCTATCCGCGACGTGATCCTCTTCCCCACGATGCGTAAGACGGCGGAGGAACAGTAATTCGCACTATTCGACTTGTGCAGTAGTGGGCGCGGTGTATCTCTTGAAGACACAGAGATATGTTCGCGTCCACTTCTCCGACATTGCACCACCCATTAAAACATCACCATTCTTTCCTAGCATAACAGGCTGAATTTGTACAACTTCCCAGCCTTGCTCACCTAACGCATTGAGTCGAGGCAAAATTGACTGCAAAGCATATCTAGGGATGGAGTTCGGCGGATAGAACTGCTGTATAAATTCTGGTTGCGTTTGTGCATCGGCTTCGATGAGTTCGAGGTAGTGTTCCCACATGATTTTTGCCCCTTTCTGTAGTCCTTTATTTCGTAACTAGGAAAGCAAACTATATTCGTCAAATTTGATAGAGGAATGTTCTTATACACTAATACGATGTTCCTGACGCTTTTTGGCGTAGTGGCGACGGGACTTGACTAGCATACCACAGTGCTGCATCTCGCACCAGCGACGGCTGTGGTTACGGCTCAAATCCAGAAAGAGTCGGTCGCAATACTCGCCATCACACGCTTTAAGCCAGCGCAGATTCGGGCCTTGTAGTAACTCCGCTGCCGCATGCACAATCGACCATAGCATACGATCCAGTCTCTCATCCTGTTCATCCCAGCCCCATTGAAATCCATGCACCGTTTGCACCATACGTCGCTTTCCTTCCACCAGCACAAGTTGCTCATTCAAGTATAGCAGGTTGCTCGGCTCCACTTGCTGCCCATTGGCACTAGCCCAGAATATCCCGTGAATCGCTTTGCGCAACGCCTGTGCCCGTTCAACTGTCGCCTGCGCTTCTTGCGGGTGTCCCTCTGCTGTATGCGCTAGTATTCGCGCTGTCTGCTCACTTACCAGCCCTGCATATTGGCTCCACGAAAGCAACTGGCTATAGTCAGCCTCCCAATCGGGGTATGCATTCACAAAATCTAGGCTCAAGTCTCCACCCAGTAACTTCACAGTCGGTCCAGTTGTTTGCTCACGTTTCCTCATTGCATTCCCTCGCTCTTTGTCAATTCTATCTTTTACTATTATAACCACCAAAGTGCCACTTGACAAGTTGTAATTTTCCTGTTATCTTTATTACAACCACTGTATATACATTACGGTGGTTGTAAATGGTATGGTAAGAGAGAGTTGCGGAGACGCACTTTCTTTATGAAGGATATTTCGCATGTCACATCACCTTGACGCTCCTGCCGCACGCGAGGATGGTCGCGTTGACCTTTGTGATCTCTATGTATTCGATGGGGCCGACTCAGATACAACGGTCCTGATTCTGACAGTGAATCCCGATGCAGGCAAAACATCGCCTACCACCTTCCATTCGGAAGTGTTGTACGAATTTAAGATCGATACGAATGCGGACACTGTTGAAGACCTGAGTTACCGTTTCCGTTTCAGTGAGCCTGATGCCAATGGGCAGCAAACCATCACCATCTTCCGTGCAGAAGGTGATGAGGCGCAATCTGGCACGCATGGAGAGCAAATCGCTCAGGGACATACTCACGAGCAGATTCTCCTTCCCAAAGGAGGACGTGTCTGGGCTGGTCTCAGAGCGGACGCATTCTACGCTGACGGAGTTGCAGCCGGGGCATTTGAGCAAGTAGCCCTCACTCAACATACCTATATTCCGAAGGTGTTTGAGCAGGGCTTTAATCTTCTTGAGGGACGCAACGTGACAAGTATTGTGCTCGAATTACCAGCCAGTGCATTAGGTCAGGGAGTCATCGGTGTATGGGCTACAACGTCTATGCACGGGCATGGTCAATCAGTCCAGATTGAGCGTATAGGACTTCCTTTGATACAGCCTTTCCTCAATATTGACGACGAGCATAGTGAAGCTCACAATAAGCGTCAGCCGAAAGAGGATAAGGAGTTTAGTCGCCCTCGTATCGTTGAGATTGTCACGTTGCTCGCACGCCTTGCAGAAACGACGGAGAGTCCCGAAGTCTATGGTCAAGCAGTGGCTGATCTGCTAACCCCGGATATCCTCCATTATCGGCTTGGAACTTCGGCTAGCTTCAGCTTCGCCACACGCAACGGGCGACGGTTAACCGATGATGTGGTCGATGTTGTTCTGAGCTTAATGGTCAATGGTCCTCTCTCCGACCATGTTGACTACGATGGACGCATCCAGCCCTCTTTTCCCTATATGGCTACGCCACACACGATCTCAGAGGATGCGCTAACGCTTGCTGCACGAGCGCAAGCACAGGCACAAGCGTTGATGCAATCACT
>CAXTWV010000144.1:0-2006 GCA_964248005.1 uncultured Ktedonobacteraceae bacterium
CTACATGATGTTTGATTTTGCCTAACAACGTGTAGATGTGTTGTTGTTCCTGTGTCGTCAAGCCACCCAACCATTCGTCAATCCAGGTCGCATGAACGGTTGCCATCTGATCAAAAGCTATCCGTCCTTTATCTGTAAGACGCACTTTTTTTGCGCGACGATCATTCGGTTGTGGCACACGTTCGACAAGTTCGTCGCGTTCAAGGTTGTCTGTGATGCCAGTGATGTTGCCGCCCGAAACCATCATACGCTGCGATAACTCGCTCATGAGCAAGCCATCGGGAAAGCGTGCAAGTTGTGCCATCAAGTCAAAACGTGGCAACGTTGTATCAAACTCGTTGCGCAGACGACTGCTCACCTGATTTTCGATCAATGTCGTACATGTCAGGAGCCGTAACCATAAACGCAACACGCCTGGTTCTGCCTCGTGGTCAGTAATTGGTGTTTCCGAAGAAGCACTATATAATGTCATATATCGGTACGATTTCCTTTCGATAGATTACGTTCGAGTTGTGCTTTGCCATTGAGATACTGCGGAGGCCAGGGCATATCGGTATAGCCAAGTTGGGCCGCCGCGTGCAAGGTCCAATACGGGTCTGCGAGGTGCGGTCGAGCAAGCGCACATAAGTCTGCTCTGCCCGCAGCGATAATACTGTTGACATGATCTGGCTCGAAGATTGCGCCAACCGCCATTGTCGCGATACCTACCTCGTTACGGATACGGTCAGAGAATGGTGTTTGGTACATGCGTCCATACACAGGCTTCGCGAGACGTGTTGTCTGTCCTGATGAAACATCTATCAGGTCCGCTCCCACCTCTTTAAAGAGTTGCGCAATCCTTACAGCATCATCGGATGTATTGCCACCCTCGGCCCAGTCGTGTGCTGAGATACGTACTGACATTGGTTTGTGTACGGGCCATACGTCTCTAAGAGCAGAAAAGACTTCTAATGGATAGCGACAGCGATTTTCTAGCGAACCGCCGTACTCATCATCACGTACATTTGTCAACGGTGAGATAAAGCTAGAAAGCAGGTAGCCATGAGCGCAATGCAGTTCTAGCCAATCAAAGTCGCATTCTTCTGCCCAGATAGCGGCACGTACAAAATGTGCTAGCACGCTTTCCATATCTGCCCGTGTCATAGCACGTGGTATTTGATTATGTGGACCGTATGGTATGGCAGAGGGGGCGAGCAGAGGCCAATTACCCTCTAGGAGTGGTTCATCACTGTCTTCCCAGCCGAGTTGCGTTGAGCCTTTTGGTCCGGCGTGACCAAGCTGCATACCAATTTTTGCGGGTGTGCGTCTATGCACATAGGAGACGATACGTTGCCATGCATCGCGGTGTGGAGGTTGATACATGCCTGCACAGCCAGGAGTGATACGTGCATCGGGCGATACGCAGGTCATTTCAGTAAAAATTAATCCTGCTCCACCATGTGCGCGACTCCCCAAGTGTACAAGATAAAATTCGTCGGGCGTACCATCCTGACACGAATACATCGCCATGGGCGAGACGACAACACGATTGGACAGCGTCAGTCCACGAATTTGAAATGGTGTGAACATTGGCGGCACAGCCTTTGCTGGCAATCCACTTTTTTGTGCCATCCACGTCTCAACGTCAGTCACGTACTGCACATCACGTAGCCGCAGGTTTTCATGCGAAACGCGTTGGCTTCGCGTAAGCAGACTATAGGCGAACTGCTCTGCTTCAAGGGCAGTATAGCGTTGAACATTCTCAAACCAATCAGTGCTATTGCGTGCGCTATTTTGAAGCTTGATGACTTCTATTTTGCGCTCTGCCTCATACGTCTTGAGTGCTGTAGGAATGTCTTTATCGTGCTGCAACGCTTGTGCCAATGCGATTGCATCTTCCAATGCAAGTTTTGTACCAGACCCGATAGAAAAGTGAGCGGTATGAGCGGCATCGCCCAGCAAGACAATATTACGATAAGACCAGTGCGCGTTAGTGACATGCTGAAAATTAATCCATGGATTCGCCA
>CAXTWV010000144.1:2106-11673 GCA_964248005.1 uncultured Ktedonobacteraceae bacterium
AACCAGACATACCGACAAATTCGTTTCTCGATACGTGGTTGAAAATGTTCCGCATACAGAGAGCGTATTGCGCTATTCACACCATCACTGGCAATGATAAGGTCTGCATGTGCATAACGCGTAACATCCTTCATCTCGGTTTGAAACACCAACTCGACACCTAATTCAGCACAACGTTCTTGTAGAATGTTCAATAGGCGTTTACGTGCGATACCACTAAATCCGTGTCCACCAGAGCGTATCGTGTGACCCTTGAAGTGAACATCTATCTCGTCCCAATGGTTGAAGCTATTCGTGATGGCGTTATACGTTGGAGCATCGGCGCGTGCGAGATTGCCAAGCGTCTGATCGGAAAAGACCACGCCCCAGCCAAAGGTATCATAAGGACGGTTACGCTCTACAACGGTGATTGTGGCCTCTGGTTGTGCCTGCTTCATCAGCAGCGCAAAATACAGTCCCGCCGGACCTCCACCAATACACACTATATGCATGGGAACGCTCCTCGAAATATCGCAAAACGCTAAGATTTATCATGTCCCGACCAGAATATGAAGCGTCTGTAGGGGTCTAATTCTATTACACCCTGTTGGCATTCCACAATGTTGGCAGGATTGATGAAACGCTTCAACATCCTCTAAAATGGGGAACTGCCACAAGGGTGTAATAGAATTAGACCCCTACAATCGACGTATCTGCGCTATTTTGTTTAGTAAGAATAGTTTAGATTGAAATATTTCAAATGTCAAGTAATTTAGTGAGGAACTTGACAACACATCGTAGATATCATACCGTGACACATAGCCCTTGAGCTACATGCCATATTTTCCTCTGTGTACAAACATAATTGCATTCCGAGAGGAGCGAACCATGCCTGACAATATCCACACGAAATACCTGTTGAGCGAGGATGAGATGCCTCGTGCATGGTACAACATTGTGTCTGACATGCCCAATGCCCCCACACCTGTATTGCATCCTGGCACGAAGCAACCCGTTACACCTGATGATCTTGCCCCACTTTTTCCTATGGCTCTGATTCAGCAGGAAGTGAGTACCGAACGCTATATCGAGATTCCAGACCCTGTGCGTCGTGTCTACGCGCAGTGGCGTCCTAGCCCACTCTACCGGGCACGCCGTTTGGAAAAAGCTCTTGATACACCCGCCCGTATCTACTATAAATATGAAGGCGTGAGTCCAGTTGGCAGCCACAAGCCAAACACCTCTGTTCCACAAGCTTTCTACAATAAAGAAGAGGGCGTGAAGAAGCTTTCGACTGAGACGGGTGCTGGACAGTGGGGATCGGCATTGGCAATGGCGGGTGCGTTTTTTGGGATGGAAGTCGAAATTTTTATGGTCAAGATAAGCTATGAGCAAAAACCTTACAGAAGGTCAATGATGCAAACCTACGGAGGAGTTGTTCATGCTAGCCCAAGCAATCTGACGGATGCAGGGCGCAGTATTCTTGCCAAAAATGCAGACAACATGGGTAGTCTCGGCATTGCCATCAGTGAAGCAGTCGAGGTTGCCGCAAAGAGTGGTGGTACAACCAAGTATGCACTTGGCAGTGTGCTCAATCACGTCATGTTGCATCAAACGGTAATTGGCGAAGAAGCCTTGCTACAAATGGCACAGGCCGGAGATTATCCTGATGTTGTGGTTGGCTGTATCGGTGGTGGGAGCAACTTCTCAGGCATTGCATTTCCCTTTATTGGCGAGTCTTTGCGCAAGGGTTTAAAAACACGCTTTTTGGCTGCGGAACCTATGGCTTGTCCCAGTCTGACAAGGGGTGTGTATGCATATGATTTTGGTGATACCATTGGCATGACCCCACTCATGAAAATGTACACACTGGGACATGACTTCATGCCACCAAGCATTCATTCTGGAGGTTTGCGCTATCATGGTATGTCGCCCCTCATCTCGCAACTGCACCACGAGGGAATTATCGAGGCGCAAGCCTATTATCAGAATCCCGTCTTTGAGGCGGCGGTGATGTTTGCGCGAAGTGAGGGAATTGTTCCTGCGCCGGAAGCAGGTCATGCGATACGTGCAACAATTAACGAAGCACTTCAGGCAAAAGAGGAGGGACGCGAAAAGGTCATTCTCTTCAATCTTTGTGGACATGGTTTCCTGGATATGAGTGCCTACGATAGCTATTTCGCTGGCAAGTTGCTCGATTATGAGTATCCCGCCGAAGCGGTGGCAGCGGCACAGGAGCGATTGCCGCAGGTGGTATAAGGATACAAGTATGCGGTCGTAAGGAAATAGCATGGGATGTGTAGAGGTGCAATCGATTGCACCTCTACACATCCCATGCGTTAGATAGAAGTATTCGTAATGGTCATGTTTTGTCTCTTGATAAGGCACAACGAAATCCTGTATTCTCAAATTGCTCATGAGGCCATGCGCTGGTAAATGTGGCGCACTCGGCAGAACCTTTGGGCGTATTCCATGCACCACCTTTTAGTACACGCTTCTTTTCTTGTACTGGTCGTCCCAGGCCGCGCGGTTGAATCTCATCGGCTGTCCATTCCCAAACGTTGCCCGCCATGTCACTAATGCTATAGACGCTAATTCCGGTTGGATACTGCGTCACTGGTGTCGTGGTCTTTTTTCCACTTTCGATGGTATTGCAACGCTGTATATCGAATCCTTCTCCCCACGGATAACTTCGCCCATCGGTACCTCGTGCAGCTTTTTCCCATTCAGCTGCCGTAGGTAAGCGTTTCCCCGCCCAATTCGCATAGGCCATAGCTTCATACCAGCTTATACCTGTCACTGGATGTTTTGCCTTCTTCTCTAAGAATTTCGCTTTACGCCATTGGGGAGGAGAATTGATATTACTTTCCACTACAAAGCGTTGATACTCCTCATTCGTTACGGGCCAAGCATCTATATAAAAGTCTGGTAGCTCAAGAATTTCACCACTTCCAAAATGAAATGCTGAGGCAGGTATCAAATACATAAGCTTCTCATCACTTGTTGTCAGATGCGATAATTTTTCTTGAATACCAAAGGTCTGTGTAGTGCTTTTGGGTGCAGTAGGTAGCAGTATAGGATACTCTATCTTTTGCTCAGGAACCACTATTTGTGCCTGGGAATGTTGAGGAGTAACTTTGGATAGATGTGCAGAGTAGTTATTGGGGTCATAGTCGGAACCATATGTCTGAACGTAACTATACCATGCAGCCTGTGCTGCTGTAGTCAATTCATTTTCTACGAGTTGTTTGATAGATGAGTACGCTGCTTCATAATCGCGTCGCCGACGTGACTCAATCAAACGCTCAGCAGCAGCAATGCCAAGTCCGCGCGGATCCATATTGATCACTTTCTGGAATAACGGCTCGGCTTTTGCTATATCGTTTTCAGTAGCAGCCAATACAGCTTCTTTGAATAGCTCATGAACATTAGCTGGCGTATCTGGCTTTACAATAGGGAGTGGTGGGCGAGGGCCATGTGTTTGGGCGGCATATCCTTTTTTTTGTAGACGTGATTCGGCATCATTTAATGCACGAACTGCACGTAAAAGAATGGCACTAGGAGATAAAGAATCTGCAACAATGTATTGAATCGTCCGCAACGCTTCTGGAGGTGTACATGGTTTTAATCGTATCGGCACGATCTCCTTGTTGAGTGCTAACGCATACTTCAACTCCTCATTGCAAAAAACTGATGCGATAGAATGAGGCGTCAAGAAAAGAATAAAGCACTCGCAATTCTCGATATTATCGAGAATACTATCCCACCAATGTTGACCACCAAGTAGTTCTCGGTCAATCCAAACATAGTGTCCAGCTTCGTTTCTAAGCTTTTCCACAAAATCATAGACGAAACTATTGTCGTCGCGTGAGTAGCTAATAAACAGTTGCATACTTTTCTATTCTTGAAATAAAGGTAACAGAGCACAACATAGAACGTTGTTTCCCACTATTTATACTGGTTTCCCACAACTTGGACAGAACTTATTTGTGGTGACTAAGTTTTGTCCGCAGCTTCCACAATACTTTTCTTGTCCCTTGCTTGTTTTAGAGACTACTTGTGGCCCTTTAGTAATTGTACGTGGTACGCGAGAATAGTTGCCAGCCAAAATTTGATCATACTCAGTACTATCTATCCACTCATTTAAATAGTGAGCACGCTCAACAGCAAAGGGATGTGTCCCCTTAGATGCGTTAGCTAGAAACTGGTAAAAACGGTTAACGGCTCCATTATCCCCTTCCTCCTTATAGAGGCGTGCCTGATGAAGAAATTCCACTGGATTTAACAGGTAAGCACTTTTTGATGTTCCACCAGCTAACTTTGCCAACATAGAAATGCATGGCTTTGGGTCTTGCATCACTAAAAGTGATGCTCGATCACCTGTAAGCTCGGCACGACGTAACCAATTGATAAGTGCTGTTTCTATGGCAAGTTGCATTCCTACTCCAATGAGTTGTCCTATTGCTGGTATTACTTTCCCAATACCGCCGATAAGAACATCAATTTGAGAAACCATCATGGTATAGAGAACGTGTCCACACTTCACATGACCAAGTTCATGGGCAATAACTGCCATCACTTCGTCCTCTCCCATCATTTCTAACAAGCCAGCATAAACTACGATATAAGGCTTGGTATGACCAAATGTAAAAGCGTTCACTTCTGAGTTTTGGCTTACATAAAGTTCTGGTTCAGGCATGTCCAAGATAGCACAACCTTCACGTAACATATTATAAAGGGTAGGTATTTGTTGGGGGCCGACTTTCACATTACTCGCATTATTCAAGACGCGATTGATACGCTCAAAGCCAAATTCAAGATACTTTGCCATTAATATATCAAAGCCGCGTAACTTCTTCAACTGTTCTGTTGCAGTACGATCTAGTGGATGTTGAATTGCGGATGGTGCAATTTCTGAAAATATCTTTCGTTGTGTAGTCGCAGCGTTATCCATGCTAACCATAGTATCCCTCTTACAAAATAATAGTCTATTTCTACTACGAGTACTCTAGTAAAGCATTATAAATTCGTTTCGTACAAACGTCAAGGCTCAACAGAAGATGCTCTCAGCTTTATCGGAAAGACGTTATAAATAGCACTTTTTCGCGTAGCACTTTTGCTCTATGTTGTTGTATTACCTATGGTATACTTGTTCCATCGTAATCACGTTTCCGCTTGATGGAGTAGACATCCTATGACTCACATCACGAACGAGAACCGCGCACAACTTATCGCAAGTCAGCAAGCCGAAGAGTTGGCACAACTGAACCGGATCGCTGTAGCTCTTACGTCCGAGTTCGATTTACAACGCCTGTTGCAAATGATTACTGATGCCGCTCGTAAGGTTACTTCCGCCCAATATGCGGCATTTTTCCTCATACCAGAAATAGTTGGCAACGATGAGAATATAGTTGCGAACAAAGTGAGTTTTAACCTTGCGGCAATCTCAGGGGCAAACGAGCATATTGCGGCCCATTTTCGGCGTATGGGACCTGTTGAGGGCATTGGTTTGCTGCGACCCATCTTCTGGGGTGGGTCGTCAATTATTGTTGACGATGTGCTGGCAGATGAACGTTACGTTGGTATTCCTGGTGGGCATATTCCTGTGCGGAGCTTCTTGGGCGTGCAGTTGCGTACTCGTGAAGGGGCAACGCTGGGAGCTTTTCTTATAGGCGATACGCGCCCCGGTCGTTTCAGCACACGTCACTTTGAACTTATCGAGTCCCTGAGTGCGCAAGCAGCAGTAGCCATTCATAACGTACAACTTGTGGCGCGTGAGCGTCGCGCTTTAGAAGAACACGCGACACAACTTGAACGCGAGGTGCATGACCGTACCGCAGAACTTGAGCGTCGTAACGAAGAGCTAAGCAAGTACGCTACTAACCTACAACAACTGTATCACGAGTTGACCGAGGCACAAAAACGGCAAATGCTCGCGGACGAACGTAGCCGTATCGCGCAGGAATTGCACGACCGTGTACAACAAACCCTTTTCACGATAGGGCTGAAAGCTGATTGGATCAAAGAACATAGCAACGTTAATTCCCCGTTAGTTGCTCCACTACAAACAATCAAACAACTTGCCTCGCTGGGGACTGCGCAGGTTCGAGATGCTATCTTTGCCCTTTCTTCTGCTGAACTCCAAGAAGATGGACTCGTGAAAATGCTCTACGCTTTAATCCGTGACCTACGCGAGTCGTCAGTGATAGAAGCAGACCTTGTGGTTGCTGAGTGGGCAAAATCTCTGACTCCTCAAGTTGAAAACGTGTTGCTCACCATCGCGCAAGAAGCACTTTCAAATGCGCGTCGGCATGCGCACGCGACGATTGTGATTGTAACTATTCGCGTGACACATGAGCAAGCTGTGCTTGTCGTACAGGACAATGGTGTCGGACTTTCTGAACATGTGTTGCAAAGCTACCAGAACAACCCTCTGCATCTCGGCCTAAAAGGAATGCATCATCGTGCGGAGGAGCTTAACGGACAATGTACTCTGCTGAATGGTGAAGAGGGTGGACTCATTGTAAAGGTGGTGTTACCTCTATGACACGCTTATTGATCATAGACGATCATGAAATGGTCCGTGAGGGACTCAAGGCTATGCTGGTGACAGAGCCAGATTTTGACATTGTTGGTGGGGCTGCCAATGCGCAACAAGCACTGGAAATGGTTGGGCAGGTACACCCTGATGTCGTGTTGCTCGATGTGCGCTTGCCTGATGCAAGTGGTGTCGAGGTCTGTCGCACGCTCAGTGAACGTTTTCCTGAAATCGGGGTGATTATGCTCACAACATTTACCGATGAACATGTAATCGAGCAATGTATTCAAGCAGGTGCGCGAGGGTTTATTATCAAAGATGTTGAACGTTTTGACCTCAAACGCTCTATTCGTGCTGTTGCACGTGGAGAAGCAGCCATCGACCCCAAAGCTGCTGTTGCTGTGCTGGCACAATTACGCCGTACACCGCCCGTGAATGCGGAACCAACACCAGAAGCACTCAGTGCGCAACAACTTGTCATCCTACGATTGGTTGCGCAAGGGCTGTCTAGCCGCGAAATAGGAGTGCAGCTCTACTTGAGCGAGAACACCGTTAAAGGCTATGTACAAGAAATTCTGCACCGTCTCGGCGTGAAAAATCGCACTGAGGCAGTAATGGTTGCGGTAAAACAGGGCTGGTTGTGAGAAGATTTCAGAAAATTGTTGAGATTGCCTGTCAAGGCAATCTCAACAATTTTCTGAAATCTTCTTACCTTCATTTATAGGGTACAATTACCTCCTTTCGTAGGTGATACTTTACCTCAAAAAAAGCTATACTAATCGGTGGTAGAGTCTGCACGCTCTATCACATACGCATCCCTCCCTATCAGTAGGCTATTCGGGCGATTAGTTGTCTTTGCCGAATGAGTAGCTTGGCGTCTATTTCGTGAAGCGCAGAGATTGCGCGTCAATCACTGTTGGAGGTGTAATTTTGATACCCGGTTCCTTTGACTATGTAGCGGCGAAAAGTGTGCCAGAAGCTGTCGCGTTACTGGAACAACATGGCGATGAAGCCAAAATCCTCGCTGGCGGTCACAGTCTTATCCCCGTTTTGCGGTTCCGTCTCGCTAGCCCATCGGTGCTGATTGATATCAATCGCATTCCAGACCTGGAATATATTCAGGAAACCGATGGCACATTACACATTGGCGCACTCACACGCGAGGCCGAGTTGGATAATTCGTCCCTCATCGCACGCCGCTATCCCATTCTACTCGATACTTCTACGAGTCTCGCTGATCCTGTGGTACGTAACTGGGCTACCATTGGTGGCAATATTGCGCATGCCGATCCAGCGAACGATCATCCCGCAACTATGTTGGCCTTAGGTGCCAGTGCGGTTGTTGAAGGGTCACAAGGCAAGCGCGTGATTCCAATGGAAGAATTTTTCACTGATTCTGCCTTTGAAACGACCATGCAGCCGAATGAGCTACTCACAGAAATTCGTATTCCCTCTCCTCCTGAGCAAAGTGGTGGCGCGTATGTGAAGCTGAAGCGAAAAGTAGGAGATTATGCTGTCGTTGGTGTTGCTGTCTATCTAACATTCGATAGTAGCAGTCATGTGGCACTGAATGAGCACGGACGTATGACAATGGCAGAGGGTGCTGTTGTCGCCCACGCTGGTATTGGCTTAACAAATGTTGGGTCACACCCCATTAAAGCACGCGAGGCCGAGCAGTTTTTAGTTGGCAAACCACTTGACGATGCCACTATTCATAAAGCTGCTGACCTTATTGTAGCCGCGTCACAGCCAACAAGCGACTCTCGTGGTCCTGCGGAATACAAACGTGCTATGGTGCATACTCTGAGCGTTCGTGCGTTACGCATAGCACTCGCCCGTGCTACAGGAGGGGAATAAGATGAGCAAACATACGATTTCCACGACTATTAATGGGGAGCAGTACGATGAGGTTGTGGACTCACGCACACTCCTTGTACATTGGATACGCGACGGATTACGGCTCACTGGAACTCATATTGGGTGTGATACATCCTCCTGTGGTGCCTGCACAATTCTTGTTGATGGCAAAGCCACCAAGTCATGTACCATGTTTGCGGTACAGGTTGATGGGCGCGAAATCATGACGGTTGAGGGTCTGGAACAAAACGATGTGCTTCATCCTATACAAGAAGGCTTTCACGAAGAACACGCCCTACAATGCGGTTATTGCACTCCTGGTATGATGATGGCAAGCATTGCACTCCTTCAGAGCAATCCTCATCCGAGCGAGCAAGAAATTCGTGTCGGCATCTCTGGCAACCTCTGTCGATGTACTGGTTATGTAAACATAGTTAAAGCTGTACAATACGCGGCTGAGAAAATGCAGGGCGCGGCAGAACTTACGACGAGTGGCGCACAGGGAGGCGAGTAATGTCAACAGAAGTACACAACAAATTTGGATTAGGTGAGCCAGTCAAGCGTAAGGAAGATGCACGTTTCATTCGCGGTCAAGGGAACTATGTCGATGATGTGCAATTGCCCCATATGCTCTATGGCGATATTGTACGCAGCCCCTATGCTCATGCGCTTATCAAGAATGTTGATATCAGCGAAGCGTTGAAGGTACCAGGAGTGGTCGCCGTTATCACAGGGAAAGACCTTGATGCGGCTGGCCTTGCTTGGATGCCCACGCTTTCAGCCGATATGGAAGCTGTATTGGCACTTGACCGTGTGCATTTTCAGATGCAAGAAGTCGCCTTCGTCGTCGCTACCAGCCGCTATGCCGCCGCCGATGGCGTTGCAGCCGTTGATGTTGACTACGAACCATTAAAAGTTGTGATCGACCCCAAAAAAGCTCTTGATGCAGATGCGCCCTTGCTACGTCCTGACAAAAAGGACAAGCAACCCACGAACCAGATTTATCACTGGGAAACGGGAAATCGCACGGAAACCGACGAAGCCTTTGTAGACGCTGAGGCCAATGGTGTAGTTATCAAGCAGGATATGTATATTCCACGTATTCACCCCGCACCTATCGAAACATGTGGCTGTGTTGCTGATTACCACAAGGGAACAGAAAAGCTGACTATCTGGCTCACTTCACAGGCACC
>CAXTWV010000145.1:0-8556 GCA_964248005.1 uncultured Ktedonobacteraceae bacterium
AGGCCGTGGGTTCGATTCCCTCCACCGACGCTAAAATTCATAGTCTTTTGCCCACCTCCGCACTACTATATATTCCTATTTTTCGTATATTCAGGTGAAAATCCAGCTTTCCCAAAACTTAAATCCTCTTCCATCCGTTTTATACGTGAGAGTAGTTTTGGTGGAGGATGGATAGATGTGACATCACTCGACGCATAATTACTTATGAAAGAGGATATATACTATGACCCTTGACGTTTCTAACAACATTTTAACTATGAGCATCCAAATTCCCTATCTCATTGTCATCATTATCATCATCATTATCATTGTGTTGCTCAGACGAAAATAACATACCCTTTATGCCTATTATAGAAAGATAAGCAGTCAAGGCTTGTGATACTTTCTCACAAGCCTTGGCTGCTTATCCCCTTTTTTGCGCCTCCACAACCGTGACCTCGGCGGCATCATGCCAACCGTGCATCTCGCGTTATACGTGACATCACCAACAAAATTGAGCGAGGTCACTGATTATATAGACGCCAAAAGAGTCTTGTATTAGAGGAAAGGAATTTTGCTAATCAATTATTTGTAGGGGTCTAACTCATTACACCCTTTCGGCGATAGACTATGTTAAAGGATATGTATAGACATTTCAACATCCTCTAACATAGTCTATCGCCGAAAGGGTGTAATGAGTTAGACCCCTACAGGGTTTAGCTTGGTACTTCTTCGGGGCTACTGATAAGGATACGGAGGAAACGGCGAACTGCCCAGAAGAGCAGCCAGTAAATCGCCATCGCGATCAGTGTTGACCACTCAAAGCGAGCTGATGGCGTAGGAACAATGGATTGGAATGGTACAAGTACGATGGTCGTGAGCGCGTAGAGAAAACCTGCGAACAGGTTGTTCGGGTCCGCGCCAATGAGTTTGAGCAGGAAGCGTATCGCCAGCAATACTTCTAGCACCGTCACGAACCACTGGATAAAATCATTGAGTTTGCCAATGGCATATCGAACAGTACGAGCCTCTTCCTGGCGGACCGCCGCTTCTTCCTCTGGTATCGCATCTGCCGCGGATGGGGGCGGTGTTGGTGGTGCAGGCTTCGGCTGGAGGTCTTCCATCTGCCGTGGCTGCACACGCGTGGTATCATCTGGAAATGAACTATTAGGCATCCTGCTTCCCTTCATTTTACTGGCTCTTTCAGGCGTGCATAAGAGAGCCAGCAAATACAGATAATGACTGAATTATACCATGTACCACATATATTCTGCTACGTTGTATTGCGTACCAAAAGTTTCACACCCTCGGCTTCGCGTAGCACACGATACTGCTTTGAATTGACAAGTTGGTTCAACAGAACCGACACACCAACGCGCTCCTCTGGAAGGATATTTTGTACATCTACGATGATATACTGCACTTTGTTGTTGATGTTTTTCGATGTAGAAAAAGTAATCTCTGGAAACACCGTGATATATAAGCGTTGGCTCAAGTGTGGGTTAAGGCTCTCGCTCGCCGATACAGAGGCGTTAGACGGAATCATCGCTAGCAATTGATTCACGTGTTGTTCGCGTACACCAGGAGTGTGATCTGCCCAGAACACGTTCAGCTGTGGTGCCAAAATGACCACATTTAGGGCCAGCATCGCGATAATCCAGGCACTCGTCCACCACTGTACACGTCCTAACGAAGCGTGCTTTGCTAACGGCATCATATGCTCGTTAAGCTTCTGTTTCTGACTCATGTAAGTGTTGCGTAATGCTGGTGGCGCCTGTTGCACACGTCCTAATGAGTGCGCGAGAGCGGGTCGTGTAAGAAACGATGCATAGATATTGCTCGTTCTCTGTTTCGTTGCTTCCAGCAGAAGTATACGCTGCTGTGGGAAGGGCAGTTCACGCGTGAGCCAGCGTGAAAGTGCTGTTTCTTTGACCTGTATCGGAGCAGCATCCGCTTGCTCACTTTCATTCCTCCACCTGCTCCATGCAAGCAAGAAGCGGCTTAATCCGCAAATGGATGCCATCATAATAAAGGGAATGATGACTGCATTGTAGTGATACACCCCACTATAGTAGAGCGGATAATCGCTGAACAGGTTGATTGCTAACGCGGGCAATGCAGGCAAGAACCATTCTGGTGCCAGCAATGCGAAAAACCCGGTACTTCGCAAGAGGCCAGCAACATAATAGAAACGGTCAAGTGTCAGAAAGGTTGCGAAGAGGAGCCACGGATGCAACAGGATATTGACAATCGCCGCCCCTGGCGAACTGCCCAGCGATTCATAGCGGTACCAATAGTTGCTATGTATAGCTCCTGAATAGAAATGTGGAATGACGACGAGAAACGCAATGAGACCCCACGCGATACCGCTTAGTAGCAAGAGTACGCCAAGGCGCGGCTGCTTGTACTTCCATATAACTAATACGCCAAGCAATGCAACCGCGAATGGCACATCCTCTTTACAAGATGCCGCGAGTATACATGCCAGCAGAAACCAGCCATACCGTTTGTATTCCAGTGCAAGTATGGCATACAACAGCAACGGTGTGGCAAGACTCACGGGATGAAAATCAAACAGGTTGACGCTCAATAATGCTGGCATGAGGTAATATGCCAGTACCATTACGGGTGCGAGCAACGGCAATGTCGGTATATACTTGCGGGTCAGCACATAAATGGGCCAACCACCAGCCGCGATCATCAGTGTTTGAAAGACCAGCAATAAACGAGCATCCGCGTGAAAGAGATACAGCAATGAGAGTGGTAGGATGATTGGTTCCACATGAATGGCAAGACGTGTTGGAGGACCATAGAAGTCGCTACCCTGATTCGTGAACTGAAAGGGGCGTCCATGAATGGTATTCCACAAGACTTGATCCATATTGCCCAGGTCAAACGCTGTCGCCTTGAACGTATTATACCGGAGTACCGTTTCATAACTCATCCATACAATATACCCCGCAATGAGTACCCATGTGAGAATGAGCGCGATACGTTGCTGTGTCTCTTGTGTGCGAATATCGAATCTCTGCATAGCGTTCTTTATACCACAATGATAGACTGCACGATGCCAATGCCAACGAGCAGCATAAATGACCATACAATCACAAATTCAGGCCATGTACCTGTGCGAAAGCGGAAGTGCGGGTTGGGCGGAAACCCAAAACGCTTCCTGTTGGGCCAGAACAAAGGCACTCCTCCAAGTGTGAGCGCGTCGGCTGCGATATGCATTATACATCCAAAGAGGACACCGTAAAAGACGAGATGAGAGCCACGCACAAACTGCGCAGGTAATGCGAGTCCATGCTGGCTCAATATAAGAGTTACTAATTGTTCCAGGCCAAGTGCTAGTAGTGCGCCTAACACTAGTCCCAATAAACTATGGAATAACGTGCGATGTCCTGCAATATGCTGAATTTCTTTACTAATCCAGCCCAACTTATGACCCATGGTGCTGCGTGCATTATCAATATCTGGCAATAACGCGCCAAAGCCCACCGAAAAATAATAGACTGCCTTCTTGATGATAAGTGCCAGTGGTACTACCTTTGCTGCCGTTAACGGGTCTCCTGTCAAATGTACGATGCTATCAAGCACAATCCCTGCTGTCAAACCGACCAGGAGATGAGACCTACCTTCCATACAACAACCTTCTTCCCTAATATCCAAGTGAGGGTATTGTAGAGAAGAGTAGAACAAACGTCAAGAGGCAGGATTTACCCTGCCAGAACCGCGATGAGCAATGTCACGAAGCCAAAGATACGGAGAATATCTCCTACATTATCAAAAATCTGTGGTCCAGAGACGAAGTATTGTTGCACAATCATCAGATAGCCAAAACCTATTAACGCAAATGAGACGGTCATTAAAAGGCCAAAGCGTGTCTGCTTGGTCATAAACGCGGACGCGTAGCAGTAGAAAACTCCGAAACTGATCACACAGCGCGAACCACTCAAAACCGCTTTAAGTGCTGTATTTGGAAATGCTGGTAGCGTGGGCGAGAGCAGCAGTAATGCGATGAGGACGACAGAAGCGAGAATATGAACGCGCACTAAGCCTTGAAAGTATCCGTCAGAGTTACGAAGAAAGCTCAAAAAGATGAAGAGAAGGCTTACGGCTTGCCCAATATATAAAAACCAATCGGTGTTGAGCGTGATACTTGTGATATTACTTGAGGCAAAGTCCGCGGCGGCTGTGAGCGAGAGAATAGCCATAGACAAGCCAAGAATAAAAAGACGTGGGTTTCGTGTTGAGATATAGACGTAAAACGACCGTAGAGAAACAAAGAGAGCGACAAGAAACAGGAAAATAGCAACGATGTTGGCAATCAGGTTTGGACTCATGAGAGTTCTCCTTTATGTACATAAAAATATGTGAATATATGTTGGCAAGCTAATGACCATTGAGAAAGTGAGAAGGATCCATCATACGACCGCTTGGTTCATATATTTCGATGCGGCCTTGTGTCAAAAGTGTCTGTAACGCGCTATACACGTCTTTTAAGCTCATACCTGTCGCATTACACAATCCAGCTATAGTGGTACGACCATCAATGGCTGTATGTAAACGGCGGGCTTGCTTATCGGAAATAACCGCCGCACTCGCGAACGGATTATTTGTTAGTAGAAGATTAGCATCCTGTTTTCGACGTGGAATAAGTTCAGTCAGGGGTGGCGACGTATTCTGTGGGGGAGCTTGCGGTGTGAGTGGTGGAGGTGTTAGAGCCGTAAATGATGGTGGGGCATTCGTTGCAGGTAACAACAATCCACGACTTCCTCCAAGTGATACTGCCTGTTCTAGAATATTGCCAACTGTTGGGACGAGATCAATGTGTGGAGATTGCCGAAGAAAGAGGAGTATTGTCATGGCGAAAAGCGTCGGCACCATCTCTTGTGAGAATGTATTGTTTTGTGGAGGTAAAAGAACATTCGCGTTAAGAAAGTTTCCCGCGCAATAATTCAGTCCGTGTCGTCGTAGAAGGAGCGTTTGATACTGTGCAAAGATGTTTACTATCGGTTGAGGTTGAATGCTCCGTTGTTCACTTATAACACGTTGAGCGAGTAGCATGGTCTGGTCGTTTACTACAACTTGTTCTGGCAATGACGGGTCCTGATGCACCATTGCGCGTAACTGCATAGATTGTTGCCCTGTACGACGCGTCGTGTTTGCCCAGAACTGAATCAATTGCACATCAAATTGTTGAACTATGGCATAGGCAAGCCATTGAAATACCTCCTCGATATGCCGCATCGACGGCATCACCCGAAAGAGTTGCGTTACAACATTCATTTGCTGACGGCTAAGTCCTGCCGCGGCATTATCCCCAGGTCCATACATAAGTCGATACCTTTGCGGTTAATCAGTCAATAGTAAATACCTCATCTATCTGTGTTGTAATCCATAAAAATACCATATTCATAGGAATGTCGTGCAGAGCTTCTAATTGAAAGTGTGTCGAGCGGATTCATAGCTGGTGTGTTCATAGACGGAAATGAGGATACCAGTAAGTGAGGAGAAAGTCAATTAAAAAGTAATTAAGAATTTTATACAGCATATTTAATGATAGAATGATTGCACATATATATAAACATGTAGCATTTGTATCTATTCTTCATCAGGCAAGTCAATGTAAATCGCGTCATGCTCTATTTTCACAGTATACATGTACAGGTCTTGTCGTGCGGGACCACGTAGGACCTTGCCAGTACGTATATCGAACTCGGCAAAGTGCCATGGACATTCGAGTATGTAGCCATTGAGTTCGCCCTCGTTGAGTGGACCACTGATATGCGTACAATTATCGGTAAAAGCGTACACAACGCCCTCATATTTTGTGAGGCAGATTGGCTCGCCTTCGACCTCGATTGCGGTCAACTCGCCTTCTTCTACCTCGCTGCTCTCCGCGACCTTGATAAAACCTGCCATGTGTTCCTCTTTTTTTATGAAAAGGATGTCTGGTACATATGCCGTATGAAAAACGATGTATCGTTTTTCATACGGCATATGTACCAGACATCCTAAAACATTTATGGATGTGTAACAGGGATAATTACGCCATTGACGCCATCGCTTGCTGATGAAGCAAGGAAAATAGCGGTCTCCGCGATCTTATCGAGACCAACCCATTTCGTGTTTTTTTCCTCTTCGGATGGCTTCATGGACTCGATATTGGACGCGGTAATCAGCAATCCCGGCCCAATCGCATTAACATAAATACCCGCACGTGCGCCCTCTTTCGCAAACGTGTAGGTGAGCGCATCAACACCTGCTTTGGCACTATTGTAGGCCGCCATATTCGCGCTTGAACTCTTAACACCACCCGCACGGCTGAAATTGATGATTTTTCCACCACCTTGATTGCTCATCGTGGACCAGACCGCACGCGTGCAAAGAAAGACACTACGCAGATTGTTGTTGAGTTCTTTGTCCCAATCGGCAAGACTTAACTCAGACGATGGACCGTATTTTGTGAGACCACCAGCGAGATTGACCAGGATGTCGATATGTTCAAACGCACCAAGTGCCTCTTGAATAAGTTCTTTGGCACCTTCTTCTGTCGTCAAGTCGGCGGCGATGGGCAACACAGTGGCGTTCTCAACGCTATTGCGTATCTCTTGCGCACGTTGCTCAACGTGACTTTTGGTACGTGAGCAGATAGCGATGTCGGCACCCTCGCGTGCAAATGCCTCCGCTACCGCAAAGCCTGCTTGTCCCGCGTTACTGACGCCTGTGATGATGGCAGCTTTCCCTTTGAGACGCATCTACTCGTCCTCCCCTTCTTCAATAGTTTCGAGTCCAGCCATTGCAAGCCCACGATGTAGAACACGCAGTGAGAGGAAGGCACACTTTGTACGTGCTGGACTAATGGGCACACCTAACGCATCTAGCACATCCTCTTTGCCTAATGCACGGACCTCTGCTACTGTCTTGCCTTCGATCATCTCTGAGAGCATGGAGGCCGCAGATTGGCTGATTGCACACCCACGTCCTTGAAAACGTACCTCTTTCACAAGATCGCCTTCAACTATCAAGTCCATGCCAAGCTGATCGCCACACAACGGATTCGAGTCCTCGGCGTGTACATCAGGATTATCGAGCTTGCCATAATTGCGCGGATTGCGATAATGTTCCAGAATATATTCGCGGTAGTCCATCGACATAGCGAACCTCCCCAATATCTTTGATGTGCTGTAGCAATACGTTGTCGCATGCGACAACGTATTGCTACAGCACATCAAAAGCTAAAAATCTTCTTTGCTTTATGCAGTCCCTGCACAAGCATATCAATATCGGCCTTATTCGTATAGACATAGAAGCTAGCACGAGCCGTTGCCGACAATCCATATTTTTCGTGCAGTGGTTGTGCGCAATGATGACCCGCACGAACGGCAACACCAACCTCTTGATCGAGAATTGAGGCCAGATCATGTGGATGAATGTCGCCAAGCGTAAAGGCGACGACGCCTCCGCGCTGGCTTGCATCGGGTCCATAGACTTTTAATTCGGGGACCGCTTGCAACTGGTCCAGTGCATATATCGTCATCTCTTGCTCGTGCTGCAATACGCGTTCCATGCCGATAGCGTTCAGGTAATCAACGGCGGCTCCAAGACCAACTGCTTCAGCGATAGCGGGTGTGCCAGCCTCGAATTTCCACGGCAGATCGTTCCACGTTGATTCACGCAACGAAACCGTGCGAATCATATCGCCCCCACCCATAAAAGGCGGCATGGCTTCGAGCAAGTCACGCTTGCCATATAGGACGCCAATTCCTGTTGGTCCCAACATCTTATGTGCGCTAAAACACAGAAAATCGACATCGAGTGCCTGTACATCAACGGGTAAATGTGGCACACTCTGCGCCGCATCGAGTAACACGATTGCACCAGCTGCGTGCGCTTGAGCAATCATTTGTTGTGCGGGAGTAATCGTGCCGAGCACGTTAGACATGTGTGTGAAGGCGACGAGCTTTGGCTTCTGCTCTAACAATTGTTCGTAGATATCGAGCCGTAACAGACCCTCTTCCGTGACCGGAATAAACTCAAGACGCGCACCCGTGCGTTGTGCTAGCAGTTGCCAGGGAACGAGATTGCTGTGATGCTCTATCTCGGTCAAAATAATCAGGTCGCCCGCGGAGATATTGGCATTGCCCCAGCTATAGGCTACAAGGTTGATACTCTCGGTGGTGTTGCGTGTAAAGATAATCTGTTTGCTCTGACGCGCATTGAGGAAGCGTGCAACTTTGACACGTGCCTTCTCCATTGCTGCCGTTGCCTCTTCGCTGATCTCATAGACACCACGATGGACATTGGCATTGTAGTTTTGATAGTAGTCGTTCATGGCGTCGAGAACTGCCGTTGGTTTTTGTGAGCTTGCGGTGCTATCAAGATAGACGAGAGGCTTGCCATGCACCTGTCGCGACAAAATAGGAAAGTCGCTACGGATGTCCTCGAATGTGCGGACTACCTTGTCTGTTGCTTGTTCTGACGTTAACATGCGCTTTCCCTTATGTTTATATATGTTTTTTGTCATGGCGAAACAAAAAATGTTTTTGCCAGAAAAAAAAAAAAATTATATTT
>CAXTWV010000145.1:8566-11655 GCA_964248005.1 uncultured Ktedonobacteraceae bacterium
TTTTTTTTTTTTTTTTTTTTTTTCCAAACATATTTTGTGTGTTGCCATGACAAAAAACATATTAATATTCATCTAGCTTGATTTCTTCGTCGTCGCCTGACTTCTTATCAAGGCTGATGGCGTGTTCGTCAACGCCTTCGATCTCCCAACGCTCCTGTGCATCTACCCATGTGTCGGCCTCGCTCTGGTACTCGCCACTCATGCGGCGCACGATACCACGACGCAGACGAGCACGCAGGTTTTCCAATGGGATACGTTGCAGCACTGGCTCGAAGAAGCCTTGCACGATGATACGTTCGGCCTCTGGACGCGCGATACCACGTACCATCAGATAGAAGAGTTGCTCTTCGTCAATCTGACCACTCGTGGCACCATGACTCGCACTGACCTCGTTCGCGGCAATTTCTAGCCCTGGAATGAGTTCAGCGCGTGACTTCTTACTTAATAAGAGCGCGTGTGCTGAGAGGAATGAAGCTGTCTGCTGAGCTTTTGGCTGAATACGGATCATACCATCGAACTCAACACGTGACTCATCCGTGAGCACACCCTTGACCAATGTCTCGGCGTTGGTCGAGAGGGCATCGTGGTTGGACAGCGAATTGATGGCGAAACGCTGGTCGTGATCGGTGAAGAAGACACCAACCAGTTCGCCCGCGCTACCATTACCCTTGAGTCCAGCACCGATATTTGTCATATTGACTTTGCTACCAAGCTCTGCCAACACAAAGGTTACGCTTGCATCTTTCGCGAAAATCGCGTTTTTGTTGGTGATGTTCCAGATGTTTTGTCCAAGTTCCTGCAAGTTGCTGAACTCAACGGTGGAAGCATTCTTGGCGTATACCTCGACAACATCGTCCAGCAGCGTTGCCTGCTCACCCTCGACACCAGAACTATATTCTGTGACGAAGCGCACACTACTCATCTCGTCTGCTACAATCAATGTATGCGAGAAGAAAGCCGAGCCAGGAGCGTCAAGCCAGACCTGCGATAGGATCGGTGCTGTAATCTCTACACCTTGTGGAACATAAAGGAAAACACCACCACTCCAAAACGCGGCATGTAGAGCTGTGTATTTGTTGCTATCAACTGGAATACAATCGGTCATGAAGTATGGCTGTACCAGATCGGCATGCTCACGAACGGCGGTCTCAAGATCGGTCAGAATGACGCCTTGCTGCTTCAAGTCCTCGTTCAGTTCGATACGTACAACGGAAGAATTGTGCTGGATGATGGTGCCAGAACGCTCATCCACCAGACCCTCTTGTCGGGCCTTCTCAAATGAGGTTGGCAATACGTCACCCACTTTTCCAGGGACATACGAGGTAAGAGCGTCAAACTTGAAGTTTGAGAAGGCGCGTAATGTGCCGAGGTCGCCACGCCGTCCAAGAGGGGCAGGCATCTTTTCGTAGGTATCCCAGGCGTCCAGACGCTTTTGCAGCATCCATTCTGGCTCACCCTTACCGCGTGACAGTTCTTCAACCGCGGCACGTGAGAAACCAGGAGCTAATGTGTTAAGCATTGGACGCCACCTCTTCTGAACTCGCACTTGCCTCTTCATCTTTTGGACGCAGCCACTCGTAGCCCTTTTCCTCAAGCTCAAGCGCAAGTTCTTTGCCACCAGACTTGATGATACGCCCATTGAACATGACGTGTACGTAGTCGGGGGTGATGTAGTTCAACATGCGCTGGTAGTGTGTGATGAGCAGGACGCCGAGGTTTGGTCCTGTCAGTGCATTGACGCTTTCGGACACAATCTTGAGGGCGTCGATGTCCAGACCAGAGTCGGTCTCGTCCATCAAAGCAATTTCTGGCTCAAGCAAGGCCATCTGCAGAATTTCGGCACGCTTCTTCTCACCACCTGAGAAACCGTCGTTGATGGAGCGGTTGATGAAACTGTTGTCCACTTTCAGGAGCTTCATTTTGGCCTGTAGCAGTGTACGGAACTCTCTTGGGGGTACAATGCTCTTACGCTTGGTAGCTTGGCCTGTTGGATTCTCGCCCTCTTCAAGCGGCTTGTTGCCTTCACGTACAGCTTCCAGTGAGCGGCGCAAGAAGTTTGCTACGCTAACACCAGGGATAGACATAGGATACTGGAATGCCAGGAAGAGACGCATACGTGCGCGGCGGTCAGGGGAATATTCAAGAATGTTCTCGCCCTTGAACCATACTTCACCATCGGTCACTTCATATTTGGGATTGCCCATGATAACGTTTGCTAACGTGCTTTTGCCGGAACCGTTTGGTCCCATCAATGCATGGACTTCGCCCTGCTTGATGGTCAGGTCCACACCACGGAGAATTGGTTTCCCTTCGATATTCGCATGAAGATTTTTAATTACGAGTTCTGATCCCATTCCAAAAACACCTTTTCTTCCATCACAAAGACTAGCTATGTGAGATACTTTTTTTCTAAAACAATTATGATGCAGAGCGAACCTCTGGCTCTTCTGCTATGTAAAAGCCCTTGCTATTTGGACTAACATGAATGTCTGAGAGTGCGATGAAGCGTGTTGGGTCCGGCTCCGAGTTGTCAGCCATCAGGTCCGCCAACGTCATCATGTCGAGTGTCTGTGCTACCGCGTCACGAACCTTTGCCCACAGCACTTTTGTTTTGCAGGAGTCAAGGAAGTTGCAGACCTGCGACATCTCGCCCTCGGTCGCGCAAATCATTGGTGCGATAGGTCCTTCAAGGACACGTACAATCTCGCCCATCGTGATCTGCTCTGGTGGACGACTCAATTTGTAGCCGCCATGCGCTCCGCGTGTGCTCATTACAAGTGGAGGTGTAGCCTCACGCAAGAGCTTGACTAACTGCTCTAAATAGGCCAACGGCAGGAGTTCCACCTGCGAGATATCGGTGAGCGAACGAGGACGACCACCGTAGTTGCGTGCCAGATCAACCATGATCCGTACTCCGTATTCGCCTTTTGTAGAAACTCGTAACATCGACGGTCACTCCTCTCCAAGCCAACTCCACAGTGTGACGACACACCATGCGGCTATATTAATCCGACTTGTTCACTAGGATATATTTTAGCACCGATATGGAAGGGCGTCAACTATGGGAATAAGAACAAGCAGCAACACGC
>CAXTWV010000146.1:0-4596 GCA_964248005.1 uncultured Ktedonobacteraceae bacterium
CAACTGAACGCGACGCGTTCAGTTGTGGCCTACAATATACGTTTATTTTAAAAGTATTACTACACGAGTTTCACGCGACGGTCAATCATCGTAAGCGCACCACTGGTAACGCCCCACTTCTGTACAATCTTGGTATAGGTGCCATCTGCCTTCACTGCATTGAATGCCGCTTGCAAAGGGGTTAGCATAGCAGAGTCGCCTTTGCGTACCGCGATACCTTCCTCGGCGGCGTTCACAACAGAACCACCAACCTCGAACTGTCCTGGATTGAGTTTGTTGAAGTAGTCAGTTACGGGAGAGTCTTGATAGGTGGCGACAACACGCTTGTTGACGAGTAGTTGTACCACATCGGTCTGGCTGGCAAGAATGGTCAAGTTAATGGCCTTCTTCCCCTTACTTACGCAATCCTTGCTGCCTGCCGTAAGGTCATCCTGCTCGACAGTCGCTTTCTGCACACCGACATTGAGTCCACATAGGTCTGCGACGGACTTTAGATTCATAGGGTTGCCTTTAGCGACGAGTAGGGATTCACCCGCATTGAAATACGGAATGAAATCGACTTTTTTCTGGCGATCAGGATTAATGGTGACAGCAGAGATTACAACATCGAAACGCTTGTTGGTGAGATTGTCGATGATTGTGGTAAAGTCGGTCTTGACGATATTCGCCTTCAGGCCCATACGCGCTGCCATCGCGGTAATCAGGTCCACATCAAAGCCTGTATATGTGTTGCTCGTCGTGTCTAGAAATTCCTGCGGTGGGTAGGTCGTATCGCTCCCAACGGTCAGAGTGCCAGGAGTGATGAGATTGGTTGGGGCAGCGATGCTCGGCTTAACGGTAGCCGTTGCACTGCCACCACCCGTGCTAGAGCTTGTGCTGCCACAAGCAGAAAACAAGAGCGACAAGGCCGTCAAAAGACCCAAGATAAGGACGGCAATGTGTCTTTTTGAATGTGATTGCATGAAAACGTGATCCTCCTCTAGTACACAGGTAGTTACGAATACATGTGCTATGCGCAAATAACCAAAGTGGTGCGACCACACTAAGCGTTTACCTGATTGTGTAATATACGAAGATATATGCGGAAGTCTCACCAGAATGCGGATATGCAATCATGCCGTTGAACCAGATAATGGGGAACACGCAATTGTAGGGGTCTAATTCTATTACACCTTGTTGAAGAGCTAAAATATTCGAGGACATATGCGACGTTGCATCAATTCCTCCAACATGATTCATCGCCACCAGGGTGTAATAGAATTAGACCCCTACAGTTCTTTATCATATAATAGCTGTACAGTAAGAATACATCTTTGGAGGGAACCCCGATGCGTACACATAATGAACAGACGTGGTATAAGAATGTACACCGGTATACTAATCTGCTTGTACATATTCGTAGTGTCAGCCCTAGCGTGGAGGAACATCAAGTCGCGGAGGCTGTACTTGGGCTTCTTTGTGAGAACGATCTAGCAAAAAAATATACTCTGGTTGGATTTGACCAGATTGAGAATGATGCTTACGAGAGACAAAATGTGTATGCATTTCTCAAAGGGCAAACTCCGTCAACCCTTGTACTGCTTGGGCATTTCGATACAGTTGGCACACAAGATTATGGAAGGTTGGAAGCACTCGCGCTCGAACCCGATGCCCTTAAGAATAAACATGCAGAGTTTGGTGCCGCACTCGAAGGAACCGACCCAAATGATTGGATGTTTGGGCGTGGTGCTGGTGATATGAAAAGTGGCGTTGCGGTCAACATTGCTCTGATGCGCTACTTCGCGCAAGATGCACCAGATATCCCAGTGTCACTGCTCTTTTTAGCCACGCCAGACGAGGAAAATGAGTCGGCTGGCATACTGCAAGCAGTGCATTTACTCACACGCCTCCGTGAGCAGCATCAGCACAACTATGTTGGCGTCATCAACACAGACTACACGACCGCACAATATACGGGCGATCCGCATCGCTATGTTTACACTGGCTCAGTTGGAAAACTCCTGCCTAGCTTTCTGTGTATTGGACGTGAATCTCATGTAGGTACACCCTTCAATGGGCTTGATGCCAACTTACTTGCTGCCGAGCTTATTCGCACGGTGAGCATGAATGATGAACTGTGTGATGTGGCACATGGACAAATTACCGCGCCGCCAGTGACACTGCGAGCAACCGATCTCAAGACACAGTACAATGTACAATTGCCACTCGCTGCTTATTTTTATCTCAATGTCTTAACCTTTACCACAACGCCAGAGATGTTGCTGGAACGCTTACGGCACTACGCAGAGTCCTCATTAAGAGAGGTATTGGCACGTATCGACAAGACTGAGGCACGTTGGAGAACAATAGGTGGCGTACAAGAAGAACAAGCAGTACAACCACGTACAGGGACAGTGTTAACGTATGCGGAACTCTATCAAGAAACAGTTCAGCGTTTGGGCGAGCAACAGGTGGCACATGAACTACACACGGAATGGGAGCGGCAACCTGCAAGCTTGGATACACGCGAACGTAGTCTACATCTCGTACACAGATTATGGACGCTTAGTGGCAAACAAGGGCCAGCAGTTGTAATCTATTATTCGCCGCCGTACTATCCGCATGTTTCGATGATGCAAGGACCATTACGAGATGCAATCGCAGAGGTTATCAGAGCACATCCTGAGATTCCACTTGTTCAGCAAGACTATTTTCCCTATCTCAGCGATCTGAGCTATTTGCGTCTGAGTGCTGGTAACGATCCCTCGGTTTTGAAGGCAAACATGCCGATTTGGAAAGAGCCATCAGTACAGGGAGCGCGTGGATATTATCTTCCACTTGAAACTATTGAGAAACTGAATATGCCTGTCGTCAATTTCGGAGTCTATGGGCAAGGTGCGCACCAGCGTAATGAGGGTGTGCTGATGTCCTATTCGTTTGGCACGTTGCCAGAACTGATCTGTGAAACAATTGAGCGATTAGCGCAACGCCTCTAAGCATGTCACACCTTGTGAACCGACAGTAATGCTTGCTTTTGTCAGCGAGGAATCCGCGTGGTTAGCCTTTTAATATTTGAACGGGAAGAAGCATCGTTGTCTCATGGCAACTCTATTGGTGGAGTTGGAGGACTAGAATGCCGAATCTTGTCTAGTTCTTCAAACATATCATCTGGCAGGTCTCTCCACGCCCCAGCAGGGTCTTCCCAAGGTTCCTCATCAAGTGCCATTTCTGGGAATTCTTTCATACGACCACGCGCAAAGGCTTCTTGCTCCAGTTCCTTGATGCGGTTGACAATCTCTTCTTGTGCCTCTGGTGGCAGGTATTGTAGGTGAAGTAATACCTCTTGCAAGCGATCAATCATCATTATGCTTCTCAACTCTATGCTGTGCAATACTCTTTCTATCGGATAGTATAACACAACAGGTATATTTCTTCGCCTGAAAAAAACGCAGTAAGCTCTCAAACTGCTCGTCGTGCTGTGGGGAACAGAAGTAACCTTGTTCCCACAAGCAGAGCATCGTTTTCGTATGCAAGATGGTCCATTTGATGGTGAATTTATTCGCTTTGTGCTCAACGATGATGATGTGGTTATACATGCAAGAACATCGGGACTCATGTTTATACGCGAATAAGTATTGTCTCATTAGTAGTAAATGAACGATGCCGGAGAGTCTATATAACGTTTTCTTGTCTCTCTTTTTCTATGATATACTTAGAACAAACGTTTTGTTCTAAGTATATCAGGAGCGTTATGTCTATCTACACTTCTCCATTGTCAATACAAGAGCAGTTAGAAGAACAGGACGAGTATTTATTCGGGTGGGACCCTACTCCTGGTATCGTCTCGGTGTGGGCTTCGCGCGATGGACGCGCTCTTTTGTGGCGGCGTGTGAAGGGGCCAGAGGACGAGTGTGTATACTGCACAGAGGAGCGTTTCCGTCCATGGCTGTTCGCGGCTACGTTGGAAGATTTGAAGCAGTTAGGTCCCGCGCTTTTAGCATCGGATGCACCAGGGGCAAGTAACGGTCTTGTCAGTTATCGCGTTTTGGATGGGCCAGAAGACTCGTACCGCTATTTGCTTTCGGCACGCGATGGTAGTTTTCTTGAGCGTACTTTGTGTGCGGGAGCCTCGCGTCGTCTGGGTCGGAGGATTACAAGCCTCAACGATTTGTCGGACGATTATTATCGCGTTGGCCCGGTTGAACAGTATCTTATGCTGACAGGACGTGTCTACTTCCGCAACCTGACGTACAATGACCTGCATAGATTACAGTTCGACCTTGAGACCACGGCACTCGATCCACATCGGGGACGTATTTTTATGGTTGCCATCCGTGATAATCGCGGTCTTGCTACCACACTCGAAGCACCGACACCAGACGATGAGGCACGTCTAATTACCGATCTTTGCACCCTCATTCGTGAACGCGACCCTGATATCATCGAGAACCACAACCTGTTCGGCTTTGACCTGCTCTTCCTGGAAGAACGTGCCTCTAAATTGGGTATACCATTAGAACTGGGACGCAAAGGCGGTCCGACACGCTTAGAACGGCGCGAAGAGACGCTGGCAATTGGGCCAGAGGCACGGAAACGTGTGCGCTATAGTGTTGCAGG
>CAXTWV010000146.1:4696-11589 GCA_964248005.1 uncultured Ktedonobacteraceae bacterium
CGCTATGAACGGCTCGCCTCAGCCGGGCCAGCGATGGGCATTCTCGAACCAATTCTTGTTCGTGCCTACCTACGTGCAGGCGCGGCACTCCCTCGACAAGTGAGCAAGAATAATGGAGGAGAGATGCACGAAGGCGGTGCTGCCCATCTACTAGCAACGGGGATCGCGGAACAGGTTGTCAAAGCTGATGTAGCATCACTCTATCCTTCACTGATGCGTACATTCAAAATTGGACCTGCGTGTGATCGCTTAGGCGTATTGTTACGAGTGCTTGGCTTGTTAACGGACCTACGGCTGTCTCACAAAGCGGCGGCACGGATGGCTTCGCCCGACTCGGTTGAAGCGTATCATCATAACGCAACGCAGGCAGCGATGAAGATACTGATTAACGCAGCATATGGCTACATGGGCGCAGGGACAATGGCACTCTTCGCTGATAGTCGGGCGGCTGATGAGGTCACACAACGTGGACGCACTATTCTCACGCAAGTCCTGGAAGCATTGCGAATACGAGGTATGGCGTTAATCGAGGCCGATACCGATGGTGTGTATTTCTCGGTCCCAACAGGGTGGACCGAGGAGCAGGAACGTACAATAGTTGAGGAGATTGGGGCAGAACTGCCAGCAGGGATTCGCCTGGAATACGAGGGACGCTATAGGGCCATGCTCAGTCATGAGGTCAAGAATTACGCACTCCTGACTTATGATGACAGACTGGTTGTACATGGTGTCGCGCTCCGTTCCAGCCGTGCCGAGCCATTCGGAGAACGCTTTCTCCGTCAGGCGTTGTATTGTGCGATGACAGGGAATACAACAGGGGTACGGCAAGCATACGTCGATATGGCGGTTGCGTTACGTACTCGCACGTTGCCTGCATCGGACGTGGGAGCAAGGGTACGCCTCTCGAAAACGCCCGAAGCATATAACGCATCACGTGCGACCCATCCAGAGCCACAATACGAGGCATTGTTGAACGCAGGACGCACACGCTGGTTTCCGGGTGAACGTGTGCGCTTCTACCGCTCACAGGCAAAGAAGTATGTCTGGTTGCCAGAGGAAACCGAAGAGGCTGCTATTGGCAATGATTGGGGCGAGGACGATGAAAACGACAGAGAAAACATAGAGCAGTCCTCACTGCGTGAAGAGGTCGCAAATCGTCGTGATTATGATGTTGATCATTATCTGCGCGTGCTTGTTACCTCCTATGCGGCCCGCTTGCGCAAAGCCTTCACACCCGACGACTTTACACAACTTTTTCGGGTAGAAGAGCAACCTGGATTGTTCGACATGCCGATAGAAGATATTCAACCACGCTGGATTCGCGCGTGACCATTGTAGGGGTCTAATTCATTACACCCTGGTGCGGCTTGTGGTGCCGCACCAGGGTGTAATGAATTAGACCCCTACATCTGATCCCCTATTATTTGTAGGTAGTAGTGTCAGCACACGGCGTTGCAGTCGAGACGTAGATAGACCCCCAATCATCCTGTGGAATAAAGTTTTGGGCATTATCTGTGATACCAACAACACAAGGCTTACGTACAAAGATATTCGTCACCTGAAATCTCGGTATCCACGCTACGTCGTTAACAAGATTCTGCTCTGCCACATTATATTGTTGCAGACGACTTGTCGGATCAAGATTGCTATCGGCCTGCTCCATCAATTGCTGATTCGTTTGTTGCTCTGTCGCGAACGATGTTTTGTTCTGACCGTAGTTCAGGCCATTTTTCGATGAGTCTTTTCCGAAGATGAGCGTCAACCAGTCTTCCGGGTCAGGATAATCAGCCGCCCAGTACAATGCCCACATCTGCAAACCATTCGGATTGTTGACCGAGTTGTTACGCTCCGTCACCAATTTCGATATGTCTACATCCTCGATGTGTACAGTTACCCCTAAAGCATCCTGCCATTCTTGCTGAGCAACGGCAAACTCGTTGCGTGCATCCGCCGAACCCTGCGAAGAGGTCGTCAGCGTTATTGTAGGCAACGTGGCAAGCGTATAACCTGCCTCCTGCATACCCTGCTGGAGCAGCTGCTTTGCCATTTGAGTATTGCCATTCGTCCCCTTCGTACCAAGTGGTCCAGTCAAATTTGGGTTATAACCCGGCATACCACTCGGCACCATGTGGTTAGTTGCGATGACCGTATCTTTATAGACACTATGCACAACCTGGTCTTTATTCAACGCGAGTGCGAATGCTTGACGTATTTTGAGATTGTCAAATGGCTTCACAAGATAGTTCATCGTGTAAAACTGGGTTTCAAGTTGAGGCACCTCATGAAACTGTCCATTGGGTAATGATTTCGCCTGAGCCGCCTGTGCTGCTGCTAGCGGTGCCTGATCCACTTGACCAGCTTGATACGCCCTGTACGTCGTATCATTCTGATTATAAATAGGAATGACCACCTTTTTTACTTGTGGTTGCGCTCCAAAGAAGTTAGGATTGGGGATGAAATCAACTTCTTTGCCACGAGAGTACTTCTGCACTTTGAAAGGTCCATTACCACCAATACCCTCGCTTAAATGGTCGGCAAAGTTGTTGCCATACTTGTCGATCATGCTCTTCTCTACGACATAAGAAGTTTGGTAGGTCAACGTCTGTAGAAAATAAGCCGCTTTTTTGCTCGTCACGAGAACAACGGTCTGTGCATCCGGTGTTAGGATGCTATCATTGATTAGCGTTTTCACTTTGCCAGCCGCACGTTTGTCTGAGTCTTTTAGAAGACCAAGATATAAGGGTGCAACTGGTGATGCGAGGCTTGGCTCAAGCGCACGGTCAATGCTGTATGCCACGTCCGCTGAGGTAAGTGGTGCTCCATCACTAAATTTCAGGTTTGGCTTGAGTTTAAATGTCCACGTTATACCATCTGATCCTAGTGAATGCGAGGCGGCAAGTTCATCACGCACTTGCAAATGGTCGTCAAGCTGCACGAGGCCAGTGTAAATCATGTTATCAACGGTAATCGCGGATATTTCTGTAGAAAGCGCGGGATCAAATGTCGCGATATCTGTGTAACCACTAATCGGAAGAACGAGAATTTGTTTATCTGCTGAAGCCTTTCCTACAGCCTGCGTCGTTTGATTATTGCTGCCCCCACAGGCTGTTATCAGCAACGCGACAAGGCTAAGAAAGATAAATAGAGTTGTTTGTGGACTTGGCTTACCACGTTGCATAGAGGATTCCTCTTTTCTGATGAACATGAAGACAATCTTCGTCTGCTTGTTAAGTGTAGCATAGAACAGGCATTCCTTTCAAGCTTTTTTTAGCATGAGCTTTTTTTATGTATACTATGTACATGCGAAAGGAGACAGGAAGACCGCAAGGGTCTTCCTGCTTTTCTAGCAGCTTTTGATAGAGACCGTACCTGAACGCTTGTTGCCCCACACACAAATATGCGTTACAATAGTTCGCGGTACAGTCACTCTAAACGTGAGGAAATGTTGCAAGTTGAATACGACAGAACAGACGCTCAAACAATACTTTGGGCATGATGCGTTTTTGCCGGGGCAACAGGATATTGTCGAGCATATGCTGTCAGGGCATGATGCCCTTATTCTTATGCCTACAGGCGGCGGGAAATCGTTGACATATCAGCTTCCGGCCTTAATGTTACCTGGAATCACGATTGTTATTTCGCCATTGATCGCTTTGATGCAAGATCAGGTTGATCGCTTACAGGCCAATGGTATCGCGGCTACCTTTATTAATAGCACGCTTGGCTCGGTTGAACGTTCGCAGCGTGAACGCGCTTTACTGAATGGACAACTCAAGCTGGTCTATGTGGCACCAGAACGCTTGATGAGTGATAGTTTCTTGACTCTGCTAGAGCATGTACATGAGAATGTCGGCATTTCATTGATGGCGGTCGATGAAGCGCACTGTGTCAGTGAGTGGGGCCACGATTTCCGTCCAGAGTACCGACAAATCGGCAGAATGCGTGATCACTTCCCGACTGTACCAATGCAAGCGTTGACGGCAACCGCAACCGAACGTGTGCGTGAGGATATTCTGACTCAACTTCGACTGCGTGACCCGCATATTCATATCGCCAGTTTCAACCGCCCCAATCTCACCTATGAGGTGCGCCAAAAGAGTAAAGCATCCTATGGCGAACTGGTAGAGCTACTCCGTGGGATGCCAGATGCTCCCGTTATCATCTATTGTCAGAGTCGCAAAAGTGTTGATATGATCAGCGAAGCCCTGCAACGCGATGGTATTTCCGCCTTGCCCTATCATGCTGGCATGACGAATGACCAGCGTGCGGAAAATCAGTCACGCTTCATTCGTGACGATGTGGCTGTCCTTGTCGCCACTATCGCCTTTGGTATGGGAATCGGCAAGCCGGATGTACGCGCGGTTATTCACTATGATCTGCCACGTAGTCTTGAAGGTTATTATCAGGAGTCAGGCCGTGCTGGACGTGACGGACAACCAGCACAGTGCATCCTGTATTATACTTATAGTGATCGTATTAAGGTTGAGTTTGTTATTGACCAAAAGCCAAGCGAACAAGAACAGCTTATCGCACGGCAACAACTCAACCAAGTTTCCGCCTACTGCGATAGTCGTGATTGTCGTCGGCGTATTTTACTGGGCTATTTTGGTGAAGTATGGCAAGAAGAGAACTGTGGGAATTGTGATAATTGCTTGCGTGTACTTACCCCTGTCGAGATGGAAGATCGTACAATCGACGCCCAAAAGTTCCTTTCGTGTGTTGGGCGCACAGAACAACGCTTTGGCATGACGCACATTATCGACGTATTGCGTGGTGCGAACACGAAGCGGATTCGGGACTTTCATCATGATGCGCTCTCGACCTATGGCATTGGCAAAGAGTATAGCGTTGAGGAGTGGAAGCGGCTTGGTCATGCATTGGTACAACAAGGCTTCATGGATGTTAGCGCAGAGTTTTCTATTCTGCGCTTGAATACGCGCTCTCGCGACATTCTGCGTAAACAGTGTAGCTTTGCTATGCCACTCATACCAAAAGAAGAGAAGGTGAAAGCTGAGCAAGAGGTACTCGACCCACAAAGCGCACGGCTCTTTCAGCACTTGCGCAACCTGCGTAAACAAATCGCCGACGATCAAGGCGTTCCTCCCTATGTCGTCTTCTCGGATAACGCTTTGCGCGAAATGGCACAACAGCGTCCCCAAACGCGCGAACATTTCGCGAACATTTCGGGTGTAGGTAGTAGCAAGCTAGCAGCCTACTTCACAACATTTACGGAAGAAATCGCTAGCTATTGCGAACTACACACTATTCCGATGGAGATAACACCATCCATCGCGGTCAAGAGAAGTACTGTTACCGTCAATAAGCCACCAACCATTCAAGCACCACATTCACGACTCCAGACATTGACGTTATATGAACAGGGGCGAAGTATCGAAGAGATCGCGGAGGAGCGAGGGCTGGCACAAAGCACGATTACCAATCATCTCGCGGAACTCATCGAGCTGGGTGAAGCGATAGATATTGAGCCATTGATACCAGAGGGGCATTATCAAAACATCATGGACGCGATAGAGCAACTCGGCGATGGAGCACTACGCCCGCTCAAAGATTTTCTAGGTGACGACTATTCGTTTGACGAAATTCGGCTGGTGCGTGCGGTGATGCGGAAGGCGATGTGATACATAGAGCAGAAAGGAATCATGCAACATGGCAACGATGCATGGAGTTGTGTTACCTGGGAATCGGCGTCTTGAGATGAGGGAGTTCGCGGTACCTGAGTCAGGGCATGGACAGGTATTGCTTCGGATGAAGGCGTCTTCGCTGTGTGGAAGCGATTTGCGAGCGATTTATAGGCCACACGATCAGGGGACAGGGCCGGAGGCGTATCGCGGCGTGATCGCAGGTCATGAACCATGTGGCATTATTGAGCAAGTGGGTCCAGGCGTGCGACGCTTCAAAGTAGGCGATAGAGTTATTGTCTATCATATCGCGGGTTGTGGACTGTGCCGGGAGTGTCGAAGCGGTTGGATGATTAATTGTACGTCGCCAGAACGTGCGGCATATGGGTGGCAACGTGCAGGAGGTCATGCAGAATTTTTGCTTGCCGATGAGTACACACTGGTTGCGTTACCCGATGAACTGACGTATCTGGATGGCTCAATGGTGGCATGTGGCGTTGGGACTGCATATGCTGCATGTTGTCGCGCAAGCGTGTCAGGTCGTGATACAGTACTGATCACAGGGCTTGGGCCTGTGGGACTAGGGGCAGCATTATTATGTCAGGCGATGGGGGCAAAGGTAGTTGGTGTCGAGTACGTAGCAGAGCGTCGCGAACTGGCACAGAAGTTGGGAATTACAGATGTTGTGGGTCCAAGTGATGGCGTCGATATGAAGACAGCGTTGTACGAGAAAACGCAGGGATTAGGATTCGAGGTCGCGATTGATTGCTCTGGCAATGCGGACGCACGTCATTTGTGTTTGGATGTAGCACGAGAGTGGGGACGCGTCATTTTCGTTGGTGAGGGTGGAACAGTTTCGTTTGCGCCAAGTCCATTACTTATTCATAAGCAATTGACATTGTACGGTTCCTGGGTATGTAGTCTACCACAGATGGAAGAACTTGTGGAACATCTTGTACGCTGGGGATTGCACCCAGATGTCATGGTAACGGACCGCTTTACGCTCGCGCAGGCAAAAGAGGCGTATGAATTGTTCGATAGTGGTCAGACAGGGAAAGTTGCGCTCGTATGGGAATAGGATTTTCTCCAATGCTATATTTTTTATAGTATACTGTTACGTAGAACAATATCACAATGATGCAGCTTGATAAAATACCGCGGAGGCCATAATTCATTACGCCCTCGTTCCAATCATCAACGGCAACGAGGGCGTAATGAATTATGGCCCCTACATCCGAAGTGTCTTGTTAAACC
>CAXTWV010000147.1:0-1387 GCA_964248005.1 uncultured Ktedonobacteraceae bacterium
CTATTACTCCTGTGGCAAATACTCCCCGGTAATATGCTCGAAGCGCGGACGATAGCGTTCCGTGTGATAGTCGGCGGGGTCCACGCGCCTAGCTGGTAAATTCTTGCCGGGAATGTCGGTATAGACAAAGGCTCCATTGCGATGCGCCGCCATTACACCGTACATTCCTTTCTCGACAGCTGCCATGATGAGGTTCGCATAGTAAATCGCCATATGTTTGTCATAGACCTCTGGCTCACCACTACGTAGGAAGTAGGTCAGATCGATTGGAATGAAGCGCACATGTGGTAAGCGTGTCGTTAGCTGATCGCCAAGAAACTCCGCGACATTAATCTTCTTTTTATGACCGTAAGCATCAGCTTCTCCCACCTCTGGCACCGGGACTCCAAGATTAGCTCCTTCGGATAGCACAACCGTCGAGTAGCTTTGTGGGTTGCGTCGATCCTGCGCAATCAGATCGGCGAGCCTGTCGATGTTGGCCTCCACTTCTGGAATGAGCAAGCGGTCAGTCCAGGCAACAGTAGCCGTTTCAAGTGCGGTAAAGCCTGCGTCACGCCCAAACATGCGGAACAGAATCGTTTCGCTGTGTGACTGCGCCGTTGAACGGATACGTCCAATGAACTCTGCGGCACGACTAATGGCGGTCTGGAAGCCAATACAATAATCGGTGCCATGTACATCATTATCCATCGTCTTAGGGATGCCCCATACAGGAACGCCCTTTGTAGCAAGTACAGCACCATAACTTAGCGTATCGTCGCCACCAATCACGACCAGACCATCAAGTCCAAGAAATTTCATATTCTCTAGGACTTCATTGGTTAAGTCGATGCGGTCATCAGATGCGTGTCCATCTCCCATGTGTTTCAGGTGAGCGGGTAGGTCAGAGACGCGTACTTTGGCAGGATTAGTGCGTGTAGATTGAAGGATAGTCCCACCCTGTCGATCTATCGCTCGTGTATTCAAGCGCGATAAGGGCATCACATAGTTGCCCTTCCACGTGCTCGCGTCTTCAGGTTTGTAGAGCAGGCTCTCAAGTGGTTGAGAACGATCCAGAAAGGTAATACCTTCCCAACCCGAACGTAGACCCGTGACGCGAATACTCTCCGGTTCCGCACGATACACTAGTGCTTTAATCGCTGCGTTGAGGCCCGGCACATCACCACCACCAGTCAAAACTCCTATTGAACGAATTGAATGTGTGCTTTGTTGTGGCATATTATGACTCTGTCTTTCTATGCTATTTGGGTTGCTGAACCCTGTACGGGTGTGATTTTATCACATCCTCTTGACAATGGACATCGTTTAAGGAATTGATGAAGCGTTTCCTATGTCTTCCAATATGGTATGTCGTCGAGAGGGTGTGATAAAATCAGACCCGTACAGG
>CAXTWV010000147.1:1397-2312 GCA_964248005.1 uncultured Ktedonobacteraceae bacterium
TTTTAAGCTTTTCTTTTTTATTCAAATTTTTTTTGTGGTGTTTTGGTTTTTAAAAATTCAGACCCGTACAGGAGTCCACTACCACTTTACTGCCTTCAACTGCAAGGTAGCTCCTGCTATCAAACTAGAGAGATCAGTTGTCACGCTGACCATTTGAAATCCCTCGCGTATACGCTGAGTCGCCGCATCTCCTCCACTGGTGAAAATGCCGAGCGCGATATTGTGTTGTCTCGCCCCAGCTTTAATTTGTTCGAGTGCCTTGACAAATTCGGGTTCCGTACCCTCGTTGCTGGGTGGAAGTCCAAGCGAGGTATGCAGGTCATTTGGACCGACAAAGGCAACATCTACTCCTGGCACGCTTAGAATGGCATCAAGGTTACGCAATCCCGCTAGACTCTCGATTTGAAGGGCCACCAGAATTTCATCGTTCGCAATACTTGCGTAACTAGGCCAATCAGTTGTACCAAAAGCGAGCGGAGCAAACACACCACCAATACTCCGTGTACCTAGTGGTGGATACTTTGCCCAACTTACCGCTTGCAGTGCCTCTTCTACCGTGTTGACCATTGGCACAATCACGCCCCATGCTCCCGCATCGAGTGCCCACTTGAACCATTCAACTGTATTATGTGGCACACGTACAAATGGAGCACACGCCGTCCCTGCATCAGCAATACTCGCAACGATATCTGCTACAGCCATAGGATTGTACGCCCCGTGCTCAGCGTCCACGAGCAACCAATCAAAGCCGAGCCGTGCTAGAAGTCGTGCCTGCTGTGGCGTTGAATGATTAAGCCATGCGCCCAATGTCGGTTCGCCCTTGCGCAATTTTGCCTTTACATGGTTCGTTCGCATCGTTGGCCCCTCTTCCTGGTTTTGTTAATCATAAAATAATTTGGATGCGTCTGTAGGGAC
>CAXTWV010000147.1:2322-11578 GCA_964248005.1 uncultured Ktedonobacteraceae bacterium
CATCGACGGTCGATGAGGACGCGATACATCGGTCCCTACAGACTCGTTGTCTTTACCCATCCGTCGATAATATGGTAGGCGAGGCTCATTGGTGGTGGCATCTCAGGCAGTGCGTCTTTACTGAACCAGAGCGCATCATCTAATTCTTGCTCTTCGAGACGAAGCGTGCCACCTACATATCGCGCTGTATAACCAACCATGAGTTGGTGTGGAAAAGGCCACGGCTGACTTCCAACATACTGTATATCCGCAACCTCTAGTCCTACCTCTTCATACACCTCACGCTGCACGCATTCTTCAAGTGACTCCCCAGGTTCCGCGAAACCCGCGATACAGCTATAGCGTTTGCCCCATCCCGGTTTATGTGTCAATAGCATCCGTTCGCCATCGTGAACCAGCGCGAGAATAGCAGGCGTAACATGCGGATACGCCGTATGTCCACAGTGAGGACAATGGCGCCCCCACGTGCCAGTTTCATCGTGTGGTACATGCCCACAGACAGGGCAAAAGTGGCTCGTGCGACGCCAATAGAGCAATTGCAATGCATAGCCAACAATACCGTATGCCACTTCATCTAACTTACTAAACAGTGCTCGTAATGAAAGCGCACGCCACTCGTCAGGGACAACAAACTCTGGTCCTACTTCGCACGTCATACACGGCACACCATTAAACGTCCCTATGTACAGTACTTCTTGCGCTTGTAAGCTTGCTTGCATCTCCTGATTGTCGGCCTGAATCAAGGCAATCTCTTTTCCATGACGCTCTACAAGTACCTCGTCTTTTATAAATGGCAGCCAATACGCTCTCTCTGATGCAGGTTGGCTCGGTGGGTATGCACGTATAAATGTGGGAAACATAGGATTGTGTAAACTCCTGCTCTTTGTAGTAGTACTACCACCATCGTATCATATCGCGTGCGTTCACTGTTATAAAACCAGGGCACCCGCAAGGGGATGCCCCTTCCATACACGAACATCACATATTGTCATGCTGTATGGGAGGGGCATCCCCTTGCGGGTGCCCTTGCTGTTAAATGATATGTTATGATGCCACTTTGAATCGAACAGAGCGAGCAATCGCGCGAATTTGGGGATCAGAGCTTACAATAGAAACCTCTTTTCCTAACTCTTTTGCACGTGTGTACAACAGTTTCCACACAACCAGACCGCGTAAATGGGTTCGTGGTGGCACAATCAGGGCAACCTGTTGTGCCTCAATATGCTCAAGTCGTTCGCGTACCGCCGTAATATTCTCTTCTGGCCCAATATACACGACCTGCTCATCTGGTTGTTGCTGAAATTTGACGGTTTGTTTCTTTGCAGCCATGAATGCTCTCCCAAACTAGGTATATGTGTTGCTCTTCCGCTCAGACAAAAACGCCCTCTTTCTTCCATTCTGCTTATGGACAGAAAAAGCGGTAGGCGTGCTGAAAGAAATGGGTATGATACACTATCATAAATAATGATATTCGTATTTTAGCAAAGTAAGCAAGCTCGGCTGTCAATGTTGATTCAGGAGGACACACTATGTACTATGAAATGATTACGCTCCAATACGAAGGTGATATTGCCACGATCACGATGAATACACCAGAACGACGCAACGCTCTTTCGCTCAAACATATGGGCGAACTTACGGCTGCCTTCAACGAAGTTGGCGCGAGTAATGCACGAGGCGTAATTTTAGCAGCCAATGGCCCTGCATTCTGCGCTGGTCATGACTTTGCTGATGTCGTAGACCGTGATCTTGCCGCGACCCGCAAACTCTTACAAGTCTGTACTGCCTTGATGGACACTATTCAGGCAATGCCACAACCCGTGCTGGCCCGTGTCCATGCGTTAGCAACTGCTGCTGGCTGTCAACTCGTAGCAACCTGTGATCTTGCCGTTGCATCAACCAACGCGGCTTTTGCTACTCCTGGCGGCAAGGGCGGCTGGTTCTGCACAACGCCAATGATTGCTGTGAGCCGCAATATAGGACGCAAACGTGCGCTAGAGATGTTGCTGACAGGCGATGCCATAGACGCACACACCGCCGCTGACTGGGGTCTGGTCAATCGCGTTGTTGCCCCCGATCAACTTGTGGGTGAGGCGCAGCACCTGATAGAAGCCGCCACGCGTGGTAGCCTCGTCGCAAAAGAAATTGGCAAGCAAGCCTATTATGCACAAATGGACATGCCGCAGCCTCAAGCCTACAACTACGGTATAGAAGTCATGGCCTCAACCTCACAGCTTCCCGATGCCAAAGAGGGGATGCACGCCTTTTTGGAGAAACGTAAACCTCACTTCAACCAACAATAATAATTTAACAACGTACCTGTAGGGGTCTAATTCATTACACCCTCATTCGGCCTCATGAGCCGAACGAGGGTGTAATGAATTAGACCCCTACAGCAGTTCCATTTCTACATTCTTAATGCTCTACCGGCAAACCTTCCCAAGAGCGCGTCCAATCAGCGAACTCGATAACATTTCCATCGGGGTCATGCATATAAAGCGAACGACGTTCTGGCGTAAGCTTATCATCACCATCAATGGAAATGCCAGCATCGCGTAGCCGGGTTTCCAGTTCGTCAAGTGTTCCATGTGGAACCAGAAACGCAAGATGGATATGCATGCCACCCTGTGAGCCATGTAACCCAACGCCAGGACCGCCAGACTCAGGTTTCCACAGACCAAGATAAGTTCCCGTTGCCGCCTTGAGCCAGATTGCAGGTCGTTCTTGCCAACGCTCTACCTCCGGCATCCCCACAATGTCACGATAAAAATGCGCAGCACGCTCAAGGTCGCTGACTTCCAAAGTAATTTCCATGACACGATCCGTTGGTGCGTGCAGAGGCTGTTTATCACTCATTGTATGTCTACCTCTTTTTTCCCTTATATATTTCCCTCTCATCACAATTTTACATACAATTGGTGGTTCTTACAACACATTCTTTAGTAGGAAGCGGACATGTTAGTACTTACCCCTCATACTATGGATGACCTGTGGTTGAGGAATCGCAACCATCTCGGTACTTTGCAGCTACTGTTTTTAGCTATCATGCAAGCGCGTATCTAATCTTGTGTTACTCTCACATCAGTATCAAGGGCACACAGGAATACACACGAGGTTTCATAATATTTCAAGTGTATTCATGTGTTTCCCCCTCCTTGGTATCAGGAGAAGACACGTGGGGGTGTCTTTTCCTTAACATACACGTTCTTGAAAGGACACAAGATGACTACACAACCTCATTCCTGGACGAGAGGACGCTCGGTCGCAATTATCGTCGCGGCATTACTCTGTGTAACGTTGCTCATTCCACTACTCTTGAATTTCTCTGCCGTGCGAGCCGCATTAGGCCAAAATGTTACTACTGCCATGCTTTCTGGCAAATTTGTACGCTCCACAACAGGTGTAAACCTTTCGCAACAAGGCACGCTTGATTGGGCACATTGGGGTCTGCAAAATAATAACAGTTTTGCGCATAAGCAAGGTGTACCACAAAGCATTAGCACATATACACATATTGGACGTAATCCTGTTCATCATTTCAACAATAGTCCAACAAAATATAGTTGGACCAACGGGAAGCCACAGAGGAGCGTCCTTGCTACGACAACGGGCGTTTGGACATATGGCTTGCACAATGGTTTCCAAATCACCGTCCCCGCTGATACAACGAGTCGCACACTGAAACTCTACGTTGGTGTATGGAGAGCGCAGGGTGTACTAAAGGCAACTATAAGTGGCAGTCATGCAACATACAATAATACCGCACTTGAAAATATTAGCGCGACAAGCAATGGTGTCTACACGCTTACCTATGCGGCGGCTAGCGCAGGCCAAAAATTGACTGTAGCCTTTACTGTACAAAAAAGTTTTGACACATTTGGTAATGTGACACTTCAATCCGCAACCTTGAGTGCCGCAGCTACTGCTCCAAAACCACTACCAACAACAGGTGTTACCGTGACTCCACAGCCAAGTGCAACGGCTGTAAAGCCAACACCGACAATGGGTACAACACCTGTCACAAGTCCAACAACTCCGCCAACCGCATCTAAGCAGATTGCATGGCCTGCCTTCGATGGTGGAGGTCAACGCAGTGGTATCAACACGAGTGAGACAACAATCACCTCTGCGAATGTTGGCACTCTGACGCGTAAATGGCAACAAGCTTTGCCGTCCGTCGCTGATAGTTCACCAGTTGAATTACCAAACGTCACAACACCGATGGGCGTAAAAATGCTCTTATTCCTGACAACAACAAATGGAAGCCTCGTCGCGGTGGATGCTGCTACAGGTAATCCGGTTTGGCATGCAAACACTGCTGGGTCAAACTTTACCACCAGTTCACCTGCGCTCGATCCAAATGGTCAATTCGTGTATGGATATGGTGTCGATGGCAAAATACATAAATATGCAGTTGGTACAGGTGCCGAAACAACAACGGGTGGCTGGCCTGTCACCATCACGCTGATGCCAAATGTGGAGAAGGGTTCTTCCGCAATCAATGTTGGCAATGGCTACCTGTACATGGTGACAAGCGGCTATCCTGGCGATGGTGGTCACTATGAAGGTCACGTTGTAGCGATCAACCTTGCTACTAGCAAAGTAACAGTCTTCAACTCACTATGTGCGAATATTCCACAATTGTTAAGCTCAACTGCGTGTCAACAGGTGCAGTCGGGCATCTGGGCGCGTGGTGGTGCCGTGATTGACCCCGTAACAGGTAACGTGTTTGTCAGTACCGGTAACGGAACGTTCGACGCAAACAAAGGTGGACATAACTATGGTGACACCGAGATTGAGCTAAGTCCCGATCTCACAAAAATTGTTGACACCTACACTCCGGCCAACTTCGCACAGTTGCAGGCCAACGATCAGGACCTTGCGAGTGCCTCGCCTGTGATGCTGCCAAAACAAGCCAATAGCAAGACGCCATACATGCTTGTGCAGGGTGGGAAAGACAACACGCTACGCCTGCTCAACCGCCAAAACCTGTCAGGTATTGGCGGTCCTAACCACGTCGGTGGTGAGTTGCAAGCTATTGGACTGCCACAAGGAGGCGATGTCGATACGCACCCAGTTGCGTGGACTGATGCCAACAATACAACATGGGTCTTTGTTGCGAACTTTACAGGTTTCTCAGCCTTCAAGGTTGTGACTGATGCCAACGGAAATAGTTCGCTGCAATTCGCCTATCAGAACGGCAACAGTGGTAGTTCTCCATTTATCGCGAATGGGGTGCTCTACATCCAGGGTAGCAATGTTCTACATGCAACCGACCCCACAACAGGGAACACCCTCTGGACTAGCTCACAAGCTTCTGCTGGTGGCTCAATCGGTGGTCTGCACTGGCAGAGTCCCATCGTTGTCAATGGTCAGGTCTTCGTGCCCGACAACAACGGGAAAATTACTGCGTATGGGTTGAAATAAAGAGAGGCGTCTGTAGGAACCGATGTATCACGTCCTCATTGGCAATCTACCGCCAATGAGGACGTGATACATCGGTCCCTAATGAATTTGACGAGCGAAGACGGCAATGGCGGTAGGGGCACAATTCATTGCGCCCAACGATGGGTGGGGAGGGGTTCACGTTGGCACACGAGGCGTTGTAGGGACGTTTGCCCCGCTACCCCCATCTTTGGGCGCAATGAATTGTGCCCCTACCGGTATGAATTCCTGCATTTGGTTGTCAAAGTTCATCGGGTTGTACCGTTTTTAAAGACGCATCAAGATGTCCCACTTATTTTTATGCCAGCACAGGTCTCGCACGCTCAATAATCGTATTCACATCCGTATTGACAGGAAGTGTTCCAAACGCTTTCCCCCAGTTCCCGCCAAGACGTGAACTACAGAACGCTTCGGCGACTGCTGAAGAGCCATTCCGCAACAACAATGCTCCTTGCAAAACAAGAGCCATCTGTTCTACAAGATGTCGCGCCCGATATTCTACGTTTGCGGTATTTTGTAACTCATGTTGTAATGTATTTATTGCTCGTTGGAGGTACTGATTACTTTGACTAGATATCGTAACCTCTGCAAAAAATGCCTCAACCACACGCGGTTCTTTGCGCATCGCACGCAACACATCCAGGCAATTGACGTTGCCCGATCCCTCCCAAATTGAGTTCAATGGTGCCTCTCTATAGAGCCGAGGCATGATGCTCTCCTCTACATACCCATTCCCACCGAGACATTCCAGTGCCTCTGCTGTATGGACAGGCGTGCGTTTGGAAACCCAATACTTTGCGATTGCTGTACCAAGTCGTTTGATGAGTGCTTCGTGTTCATTTGTTGCCGCATGGTCACATGCGTGTGCGAGTCGTAGGGCAAGTGTCTTCGCGGCCTCGGACTCGATAGCGAGGTCCGCGAGGACGTTACGCATAAGTGGTTGCTCAATAAGTGCTTGTCCAAAGGCGTGTCGATAGGTCGCATGATGCAGTGCTTGCGTGACCGCTTGTCGCATCAATGAGGCAGAGCCAAGCACACAATCAAGGCGTGTATAATTCACCATTTCGATGATTGTTTGTATGCCACGTCCCTCTTCGCCTATCAGCATCGCCCATGCCGCGTCTAACTCAATCTCGCTTGAGGCATTAGAACGATTGCCAAGCTTGTCTTTCAAGCGTTGAATAAAGAAGTTGTTGCGTGTACCATCTGGTAGAATGCGTGGCAGCAAGAAGCAAGAGAGACCTCGTGGAGCTTGTGCCAGCACCAGGAATACATCACACATAGGCGCGGAACAAAACCACTTATGACCTGTGAGCACATACTCGGCTCCTGGCCCTCCGCTCCCAATTGGGGTCGCCGTCGTAATATTTGCGCGTACATCCGAGCCACCTTGTTTCTCAGTCATGCCCATACCACAAAGTATGCCTTGTTTGTTTATTGCGGGTCGCAACCCTGGATCGTATGTCAGCGATGTCAGTCGAGGTTCCCACACTGCCGCAATCTCTGGTTGTGTGCGCAATACTGGAATGGCGGCATAGGTCATTGAGATTGGACATCCATGTCCGCTTTCTACCTGTGAAAAGATATAGAATGCTGCCGCACGTGCGACATGTGCTCCTGATTGGAGGTTTCGCCACGGCGATGCGTGCAGACCATGTTCAACCGCTGTACTGAGTAGATTGTGCCATGCAGGATGAAATTGTACCTCGTCAATACGATGCCCATAGCGATCATGGGTGTGTAATACAGGCAGATTCTCATTTGCATCGAAGCCCCAACGAATGACCTCTTCTTTGCCCGAAAGTTCCCCTATATCCGTAAGTTGCGTCTCGGCCCATCCCGCGCTTTCGCGTTTGACACCTTCAACAAGTGCCGCGTCCTGCGTAAACAGATTGTAGTTCACAAGTGGAGGTGGCTGATTAAGTACTTTGTGCTTATGATCATACGTAGTGCGTTTTTGCTCGAATGTAACCATCGCAACATCCCTTTCTTATTGCCTAATCAACGTACACGCCTCCACTGTGAGACGTAACAACTGCGCAACTCCATCTGCGATAGGTGGCACCTGGATATATTCTTCTATTGTATGCGCACGACCAGCATGAGTGATGCCGACACAAAGAGCAGGAATGTTCAGGCTAATTGGAATATTCGCGTCTGTACTCGACGCGGCATAAACAGGTTCAATGCCTAGCCAGCGCAACGTTTTATCTGCAACCTGTATAAGCGGGTCTTTTTGACTTCGCGCCCCGGCTGGACGCTCGCCGAGCACCTCGATCTCAGTTTGTAATCCCTGTCCAGCTTTCTGCTCTACAATAACGCGTACCCTGTCCGCTAACTGATTGAGCATGACAACATCAGTTGAGCGCAGATCAATAATGGCAGAAGCACTTGGTGCTATCGTGTTGACGCTGGTCCCACCCTCAATCAGTCCAACATTGAAAGTCGTCTTTGGTGTCTTTGGGACATCGAGGTCAGCGATAGACGCGATAATTCTTCCCAGCCCATGAATCGCGCTTGGTTGTCCAAATGAACCAAAAGAGTGACCACCAGGACCACGCACCGTGATACGCCAGCGTTGCGACCCCACAGCAGTATTAACAATCACACCAAGCCGTCCATCAATAGCGATTACCGCCCCCACGTCGTTGCGATAGCGTTCAACGGCAGCCCGTGCTCCACGCAAATTGCCCAAACCCTCTTCGCCCACATTAGCAACCGCGAGCATATCGGTATCTGTCTCGATGCCCAATTCATCCAATATGGTAAAAATACTTATCATCGCGGCAACGCTGAGGCTATTATCACCAATGCTAGGACCGCGCATCACATCACCCTCGCGCGTCACCTGAATAGGAGTTGTGGCTGGGAAAACAGTATCAATATGCGCGAGCAACATCAAAAAGGGATTCGTGTTGTGTTTTCCACGTCGCACATAGACATTGCTCATTGCATCAATTTCTGGTGTATAGCCGCGTTCGTGCCAGAGCGACGCTACAAATTCCGCTCGTTTCCTCTCATCGCCCGTTGGTGCAGGTATCTCACAAATACGCTGTGCCAATGTCGCAACATCTTCTCTATGGCTACGAGCAATAGTGCGGAATTGTTCAAACATGTTCGTTGTCACAATCGCTCTCCTTCTATCCTAAAACCATCCCTGTTCTGGCAACAAAAAAATCCTTAAATTCTGCTGGAATCATATATCAGCAGCGTCCTTTGCGATAAAAATGCTCATTTGTAGTATACGATATCTCTAACCACTTATTTGACAGATAGACCTACAGCTTCTTACAATAAGAGACAGGTACACCTATATATCTTTTGAAGGAGCAAGTTATGCCCGACGCGACACCACAATTCAAGCAGCAGCTAAAGGAAGCCTTTAACGCCATTCAAGAGGGACAAGTCTTCACATTCCGTCGTACCTTTACTGCTGGTGATGTTGCCCTATTTTGTGGTGTCACTGGTGATTACAATCCCTATCACATCGACCAGACCTTTCTTGAAGAAAGTTGGTTCAAGCGTCCTATCATTCCTGGCCTGCTCACTGCTAGCATGATAACGCATATCGGTGGCATGATTGGTTTTCTCGCCTCCGAAATGGATTTTAAGTTCGTCTCTCCGGTGTATGTTGGAGACACGATCACCTGCACTGTGACCTTTGAGCAGAGAGATGAAGTCAAGCGGAAGTTACGAGCCAGAGCAACGTATGTCAATCAGAGCGGTGAGGAAGTCCTGCAATGCAAATTCGCAGGTTTTCCCGCCGATGTACGCCTTGCCCATTAATAAAACACCTGTAAGGGCTATAATT
>CAXTWV010000148.1:0-11533 GCA_964248005.1 uncultured Ktedonobacteraceae bacterium
AAGTCACAAATGACAACTATAAGGATAGAGTACAGCTATCCTTCGAGAAGCAATGTTTCTGGGTCTTCCACCAGTTCTTTGATGCGTACCAGGAAGCGTACAGCTTCACTACCATCGACGATGCGATGGTCATAAGAAAGCGCGAGGTACATCATAGGACGAATGACTACTTGCCCATTAAGGGCAATTGGACGTTGCTCAATTTTGTGCATACCAAGTATACCTACCTGTGGCGCGTTCAAGATAGGCGTAGAGAGTAGTGAACCAAAGACGCCACCGTTGGTAAGAGTAAAGGTGCCACCTTGCAGTTCTGTCAGCGCAAGCGTATTCGCTCGCGCTTTCTTGGCAAGTTCGCCAATTTCACGCTCTATCTGAGCAAAGCTTTTGCTATCCGCGTCGCGTAGCACTGGTACAACAAGTCCTTCGTCAGCACCGACAGCGATACCAATATCATAGTAGTGTTTCAAGACGAACTCGTTCCCTTGAATCTCTGCATTGAGGCGTGGGAACGCTTTGAGTGCTCCAACCGCTGCCTTTGTGAAGAAGGACATGAAGCCAAGTGAAATGCCGTTGCGCTCCTTAAAGGCATCTTTACGGCGGCTACGCACATCCATGATCGCGGTCATATCAACCTCGTTAAAGGTTGTGAGCATCGCTGCCGTGTGTTGTGCTTCGACAAGCCTCTGCCCAATCGTTTGACGACGACGCGAGATGCGTATGCGCTCTTCACGTCCGCGTGGTGCTACTGGGGTTGGTGCTTGTGGAGCAGCGGTACCATTGCCTGTCTGACGTGGTGCAGGAGTAGCGATCACTGGTGCGGTTTCTTGTGGAGGAGCTATTGGTGCTGAAGAAACAGGCGGATTAGCAGGCTGTTGCGCGTTTTGTTCGAGATAGTTGACCACATCATCACGCGTTACACGTCCATGTGGACTTGTACTTCTCACTTGCGCGATGTCAACGTTGTGTTCTGCTGCTATACGCCGTGCGAGTGGAGACGGTGGACGCTGTGCTTCGGCTGACGCCTGCTGTTGCACGGGTTGTTGTGCTGGTGCTGCCTGCACTGCTGGTGGTTGGGGGGCAACAGATTCGGCAGGTGCAGTTTGAGGTGGTGATGAGATGGAGGATGTTGCAGCAACGGGTTCTTTCGCTCCGTTGGATGAAGTTTGTGTTGTCTCAGAGGATGAGGCACCTTCTCCAATTAGCCCTAAAACCTCGCCGACCGCAACAGTATCGCCCTCTTGCTTGACGACTTTTTGTAGTACACCATCCTGCTCGGCGTTGACTTCGACGTTGACCTTGTCGGTCTCTAGTTCCACCAAAGCATCACCTTGTTGTACGGTGTCGCCTTCTTTTTTGAGCCACGAAGCAATCGTGGCATCAACTATCGATTCGCCCAATGTTGGGACGCGAATTTCAATGGACATAATTTCCTCCACGCTGGCTCAAGGGTAGGCGCGATGCCTCTACCGTGATCTTCTCTTGCTCCGCGATATACCAATCCCAAAAGCCAGTAGCTGGACTTGAACGATCAGGGCGCGAGATGACCCCAACCTTGATTGACGGGTCGATGGAAGCGGCGAGGTATGGTTCAACATACTTCCATGCCCCCATATTGTGTGGCTCTTCTTGTACCCAGACGATCTCACGTGCATTTGGATACTGTGCTAGAACCTTCTTCAATGCCTGTTCTGGAAATGGATAGAGTAGTTCCACGCGTACAATCGCGATGTCGTCAACGGTGGTTCGGCTCTCATGTGAGAGTAAATCAATTGCGATTTTACCTGTGCAAAGTACAACTCGACGTACACGCTCTGCGTTTGCCTGTGCTTTCATATCATCAAGCACAGGTTGGAATGCGCCCTCTGACAAGTCCTCTAGCCGTGATGAGGAAAGTGGATGGCGGAGTAGACTCTTTGGTGTCATCACAATCAATGGGCGAGGGTGCTGCTGTAAGTTGAACGCCTGACGGCGTAGGAGATGGTAGTATTGTGCCGCGGTCGAACAATTCGCCACTTGTACGTTATCTTCTGCGGCAAGTTGTAGGTAACGTTCCAGGCGTGCGCTCGAATGTTCCGGTCCCTGCCCTTCATAACCATGTGGGAGCAAGAGGACAAGCGATGATTCCTGTTTCCATTTCGCGCGTCCTGAGACGATAAATTGATCAATAATCACCTGAGCAACATTGGCAAAGTCACCAAACTGTGCTTCCCATAGGACGAGCGCATCGGGTGCATGAACACTGTAACCATACTCAAAACCCATCACAGCGGATTCGCTCAACGGGCTGTTATAGATTGAGAACGAAGCCTTTGCTTGTGGCAGATGCTGTAACGGGATGAACAACTCATCGTTTTCTTGTCCATGCAGGACCGCGTGACGATGACTGAACGTTCCACGCTCCGAGTCCTGTCCAGTGAGGCGAATAGGTGTGCCATCGGCAAGAATCGAGGCAAAGGCTAATGCTTCTGCTTGTCCCCAGTCGATGCCCCCCTCTGGGCCTAGCGCATTCGCACGGCGTTGTAGGGTGCGGGTAAGCTTTGCGTTCGGCGTGAAGCCTTTAGGCCATGAAAGTAGTTCCTCATTAAAGGTAGTCAGTTGCTGTGCGGAGACTTTTGGTGGCACAGAGGCTTCCTTGCTATGTCCATTTTTGCCATTTTTGTCCACTGGCTCGGTCTCGTGTACCGCGCTATCAGCCTCGCGTTTCGCCTGTTCTAGCTCGGCATTGACCTCATTCATCAGAGCTTGAGCCTCTTCATGTGATACCAACCCTTCCTGCTCTAAGCGTTGTGCATATAATTCTCGCACCGTAGGATGAGAGCGGATGAGTTCATACATCTGAGGTTGTGTGAAAGCTGGCTCGTCGCCTTCGTTGTGTCCCCAACGTCGATACCCGACCAAATCGACAAGCACGTCCTTATGGAAAGCATCGCGGTAGGCATGTGCAAGACGTACCGCTGTTAAGCAGGCATAGGGATCATCGGCGTTGACATGGATAATTGGCATTTCAAAGCCTTTTGCCAGATCACTCGCGAAATGCGTCGAGCGGCTATCTTCTGGATTGGTCGTGAAGCCAAGCTGGTTATTCGCGATAATGTGAATGGTGCCGCCGACCCAATAGCCATGTAAGTGCCAGAGATTCAATGTTTCCGCAACGATGCCTTCGCCGGGGAAGGCTGCATCGCCATGAATAACAATTGGCAGCGTATGGTCTACATCTAGTAGTGGTGAGCCAGCAACTGAGCGTGTCTCCTGAGCGGCGCGTGTCATACCTTCGATCACGGGATTGACAAACTCTAAGTGGCTGGGATTGGGCGCAAGCACAATTTTCAATGCGACGTGTGACGCATCTTCGCCGAGTACATGTTCCGCGCCAAGGTGATACTTTACGTCACCAGTCCAGCCAAAGCCAAAGGTATCGGTGAGTGGCACGCCTTCTTCGTGTTTGGCATGACTGAATTCTGTTAGAATGGCTCCATAGGGTTTGCCAAGAATATGTGCTAGCACATTCAAGCGTCCACGGTGCGCCATACCAACGATGACTTCACGCGTCTCCGAATCTATAGCACCATGAATGATTTCGTCCAACATAGGAATAAGCGTGTCAGTGCCCTCTATCGAAAATCGCTTTTGACCCACGAAGGATTGGTGAAGATAGCGTTCAAAGCCCTCGACTTGTGTCAACCGTTTGAGAAGCTTTCTTGCCTCCACAGAGCCGGGGATAGTATGGTACAGGCGCAAGCCAACAGCATCGCGTAGCCAGCGTCTTTCTTCCGAACTCTTCACATGGTCAAATTCGTAGCTAATCGTCCCGGAATACATAGAGCGTAACGCGTTGATAGCTTCAAGGGCGTTCGACGCATTTTCTGCCGCGTGCCCACCAACAACGCTTGGTGGAAGCTGGGCGAGAACTTCGTCTGTCAAACCATGCGTTTCGGGTAGCAGTGCTGGATCGCCCAGTGGTTTTCTGCCAAGTGGATCAAGTTGTGCGCCAAGGTGTCCACGTTCGCGAATAGCGTGCGCTAGTGCAGAAGCGGCGACAATGTGCGAAACCTGCTGAGTCCCCATAGCCTCTTCAACGGGAACACCGTCGTTAAATGGTTGTGCAGTACGCGTTGTTTGAGGCTCCTGAGAAGTCTCCGAAGGTTCAGACGCCCATGTGTCAAACGTTGCCCGTGTATCTGCATCAACCGATGCGGGGTCTTGTCTATAGTGCTCATAAAGATCAAGCACATAGCCCGCGTTTGGTCCGTAAAAGGTTTCAAGATCGTTCATGAAACATTCCTTTGTGTAATAGTAGTCCTCATCCACCGCAACCCATCCAATAAAGCATCAAATGTACGTGAATTGATTACTCCTCTATTATAGTACGATTCTGTGTTCTGTCGATAGTCAGTGATTTTCCTGTCGCCTTCATATGGATGCCCCTCGTGAAGTGAATGTATTACTTTCCGACCGAGATATGCAGCGTTGGGATGCTATGTTTATAGAGAATGTGAAGCGCGATGGAATTATCCTTTATGCACGCAAATCTGCCGCAAAATTGACTATTGTCAACACCTGAAGACGATTATTTAGAAGAGCAAATCATGAATGAGATACCTACAGTTCGCCTATCCTAATGATTGACATGCTACACAAAGTCCAGTACAATAGAACCATAGAGAGCGTCCCATCCTACGCCACCAAATGGATGTAATAGATACGCTATGACGGAGAAAGTACGTACACTGAAGCTTGTTATAGAGAGTTCGGGGATGGTGTAACCGGATACAAGCAGTGGACAGAAAATCACTCCAGAGCTGCTAGCCGAACCTTGAAGTAAGCCTAGCCGGAACCCCTCCGTTACCATAGAGGCTCGTATGATTTTCTTATAGTCTTATTGCTAAAACTATGGGATGTGTAAGTGGAGAGTACGTAGAGCCAAGTGAGCGTGTATGCTTTCCGCTTGTATTTCTGGTGAGCATACAGCTAATGAGGGTGGTACCACGGGAGTTCCTCTCGTCCCTAGTGTTGGACGAGGGGTTTTTTATTGCTATTTGCTGTTTTTACATATCTATTATAGTACGTGTAGTTTTAGAGAGGAGCGCACGCCGATGAAGACAAAGCTGCTCTACCATCAGAATAGTTTTACCTATGAGTGTACAGCAAAAGTTGTGGCGGTCGAAAATGATGAGATCGCTCTTGACGCGACTGTGTTTTATCCAGGCGGTGGCGGTCAGATGGCGGACCGTGGTGTCATCTCATGGGAAGGTCAGCAAGCGAATGTTGTCGCTATGAATAAGCGAGACGACATCGTGTGGCACACTCTGGATTATCTTCCGCCGACACTAGGTACAGAGGTTGTTGGAACGATTGATTGGGATTTCCGCTATCAAATGATGCGTACACACTCGGCTCTACACATTCTCTGTGGCATTATCTGGAAAGAGTTTGGCGTTCAGGTGACGGGTGGACAGATGTACCCTGACCGCGCACGGATGGACTTCTCAATGGAAAATCTGGATAAAGAGCGCATCACAGCTATTGAGCAGATGGTAAATGATGCCATTGAAGCGGATTATCCCATTCGTGTCTACACACTTCCACGGGAGAAAGCATTCGCGATACCCGATCTTGTGCGTACAAAGATTAACCTGCTTCCTGCCAATATTGAGGAAGTGCGTATTGTAGAAATCGTTGGACTTGATTTACAGGCTGATGGTGGGACGCACGTGAGCCACACGAAGGCGGTAGGTGGCATTAAGATTACCAAGACAGAGAACAAGGGCAGAATCAATAAACGCTTAGAGATTATGCTCACGGAATAAGCAATTGTTATAGTCATAAAGGACATATTCATAAGAGGAGGATGTTGTGTCGGTTACATCAAGTGTATTCCAGCCAGTCACGGCGGCAGATCGCGTAGACTATCCCAAGCTGGAACAAACCATTCAGCAGTGGTGGGATGACAACAAGGTACTAGAAGCATACCTGCACCGTAACGAAGCAAGCGACAAACGCTACTCGTTTATGGATGGTCCAATCACCGCGAACAATCCCATGGGCGTGCATCACGCGTGGGGACGTACATATAAAGACCTGTATCAGCGTTTCAAGACAATGCAAGGTTACAAGCAACGCTATCAGAATGGCTTCGACTGTCAAGGCTTATGGGTCGAGGTCGAGGTCGAGAAAGAAATCGGCATGAAGTCGAAACGCGACATCGAGGAATTTGGTATCGCGGCCTTTGTCGAGCGTTGTAAAGAGCGTGTGTTTACCTATGCGAGACGTCAGATAGAGCAATCAATCCGTCTAGGCTATTGGATGAATTGGGGCAACGACTACTACACACTTTCAGACGAGAATAACTACACCATCTGGTCGTTCTTAAAGAAGTGTAATGAACGTGGTTTGCTCTACAAAGGGCGCGATGTTATGCCGTGGTGTCCACGTTGCGCAACGGGTCTCTCGAATATGGAGATAGAGTCAGAAGGTTATCACGAAATCACTCATCTGAGCCTCTATGTCCGTTTTCCATTGATAGACCGTCCTCATGAATACCTACTCGTGTGGACAACGACACCGTGGACACTTGCCGCGAATGTGGCAGCCGAAGTCCATCCTGATCTGTCCTACGTCAAGGTTGAGCAAGATGGCGAGTTTTATTATCTCGCGGAACAGTTATTGCCGATTTTAAAAGCACTCAAAGGGCGTGACAAGGGCGAGTATCATGTTGTTGAAACGCTCAAAGGCAGTGACATGGTGGGTTGGACCTATCGTGGTCCCTTCGACGAATTACCAGCAGAGCAAGGTATCGTTCACCGTATCGTACCGGGAAAAGATGTTACCTCAACTGAAGGTACTGGCATCGTTCATATCGCACCTGGATGTGGACGCGAAGACTTCATGCTCTCGAAAGAGTTCAATCTTCCTGCCATAGCACCTGTCGATGAGAATGGTGTCTATATCAACGGCTTTGACTGGCTTACGGGCAAACATGCTTCTGAGGTTGGACAGCTTGTCGCGGATAATCTCACGCAGAAGGGCTTGCTGTATCGACCACAAAATTATAAGCACCGCTATCCAACTTGCTGGCGCTGTAAAACTGAACTGATCTTCCGTCTCGTTGACGAGTGGTTTCTCTCAATGGACACGTTGCGCTATGAAATCATGGATGTTGTGAAGCAAATCAAATGGATACCAGAGTTTGGTTTTGACCGTGAGATGGACTGGCTCCGCAACATGGATGATTGGATGATCTCTAAGAAACGCTATTGGGGTCTTGCGTTGCCCATCTTCGACTGCCCATCGTGTGGCACCTACGAGGTCATCGGCAGCCAAGAGGAACTGAAAGAGCGTGCCGTCTCTGGTTGGGAAGAGTTCGAGGGACACACTCCCCATCGTCCGTGGGTCGATGCGGTCAAGGTACGCTGCTCAAAATGTGGCGACGTAGTTTCCCGCATAGAAGATGTCGGTAATCCGTGGCTTGATGCGGGCATCGTCCCGTTCTCGACACTGCACTATCGCACTGACCATGCGTATTGGGAACAATGGTTCCCAGCCGATTTCGTCACAGAATCATTCCCTGGACAGTTCCGCAACTGGTTCTATTCGATGCTGGTGATGAGTACGGTTTTGGAGAACACGGCACCGTTCAAAACACTGTTTGGCTTCGCGACACTTATGGGTGATGATGGGACACCTATGCATAAGTCCAAGGGCAATCTCGTTGTCTTCGATGATGCGGCAGGGCGTGTCGGTTCTGACACGATGCGTTGGCTCTATACAAATCATGTGCCAGAACAAAACTTGAGTTTCCCACGTATCCCTTCGACTGAAGATATGGAGAAATCCGAGCAAACAGGCTTGCCTGTGCGCTTAAGCGAAAAGTGGATGCTGGTTCGGAAGACATTGGATAAAATCTGGAACGTCTACTGGTTCTTTACGACCTATGCCAACATTGACCAGTTCAATCCAACACAGCATTCAGTACCATTCGAGGAGCGTAGTGAACTTGATCGCTGGATACTCTCTGAACTGCAACTGACGGTTCGCGAGGTCACGCAAGGCTTGGAGCAATACGATACGGTCAAGCCGTCAGAAGCTATGCAAGACTTCTTGGATGATCTATCGAACTGGTACTTGCGTCGTAGCCGTGAGCGCATATGGGCGGCTGGCCTTGAGACCGACAAGAAAGCTGCCTACCTGACGCTGTACGAGTGCCTGACAACACTCATCACATTGCTTGCGCCGTTCATCCCGTTTATCACGGAGGAATTGTATCAGAATCTGGTACGAAGCGTGGATGGACAGGCACCAATAAGCGTGCATTTGCAGGATTGGCCTGTTGTGCAAGAGGCGTTGATCGACGAGAAGTTGACCAGCGAGACACATCTTGTCATGCGTGTTGTGGGGCTTGGACGTGCCGCTCGTGAGAAGGCACAAATCAAGGTGCGTCAGCCACTTAACGCCTTGAACGTGCGTGTTCCAACCTCTGTAGAGGAAGAGGCATTGACACGGCTCAAGGATCAGGTGCTTGAGGAGTTGAACATCAAGGACCTGGAATTGATGAGCAATGACAGCGATATGCTGGCTTATACACTGAAACCACAGGTCAAGGTGCTTGGTCCTAAATATGGTCCGTTGTTCCAGAAAGTCCTGGCAGTCCTCAAAAAGCTCGATGCGAATAGTACACAACTTGCCGCACGGCAACTTGAGCAAAATGGTTCCTTCTTCCTCGCGGTTGAAGGTCAGGAGCTTGAGTTGACGAAGGATGAGGTCAACGTGGCCTCAACCGCACGCCCAGGTTTCGTGACGGCGGAGGAACGTGGCTACATTGTTGCCCTTGAGACCACCATCACACCCGAACTACGGGATGAGGGTCTGATCCGCGACCTGACGCACTACGTACAGGACATGCGCAAAAAAGCTGGCCTGAACATTCAAGACCATATCGGCCTTGCCCTGTACACCGAGGACGTTGAGTTAGCGCGAACGCTTGTTGACTATCAGCAAGAGATCGCACAGGAGACGCTAGCCGCAAATCTGCTCGTATCCATCAGCCTACGCGATTATCCCTCGTTTGAGGAAAGCTACCGAGAGAAAATCTCGCCGACCTCGACTAAAAAGCTGGAAGGCTACACCATCGAGGTTGTGTTAGGGAAGATGTAACAAGTTGAAATAGAACGAAGCCGCTTGCAACATTGCGCGTGGCTTCGTTCTGTTTCTTTTCGCCTGATTGGAGTGATATGTTGCGCGAAGTTCCTATGAAGAGCTAAGAGGTTACTTCGCTCTTCATAGGAACTTCGCGCATTGGACCAACGTCACGTATACCTATCATTTAAGATAAATTATTCCTGATGCTGCTGATTAAAGAAATTCCACAACAATTCTGCACTATTCACATGTGTTGCTGTTTTTCCAAGCATAATGGCAGCCTTTTTGTATGGGTTGGGTACAACATGACCTCCACCATCAATAGAAACTAACTTCACAGGATATTTCCCCGGTTCGTTGTATTCTTCAAACATCACTTTAGGTACATTTTTACCCTCATGCTTCAGCGTACTAAATGTAGGATTTGAGTCAATATGATTACGTTGAGCATAATAGTGAGCTGTTTCGCGTGCCGACAAGCCACGTCCGCGCGGGTTCAAGCCCCATAAACTAGCCATTCCTCCGTTGTAGGGGACGATTGGATCGGATGTGCCATGAATAAGCAAAATCGGAAGTGAAGTTTCTCTTGAGGCTGCTAGGAAGTTTGCAGCCTCTGGCTGTGTCGCACTGATGATAACTGCACCTGCAAACGGATACGGCCACTCATGTATAAGTCGAATGACCATCTGACCACCATTTGAGTACCCCGCGATATAGACCTTCTTGACATCAATATCAATCTTAGTACTCATCTCATTGATGAGTGCTTTTGTGAATGCAACATCATCCGTACCAGCTTTACGGGTAGGAAAATTCGACGAGATCCGAGCGTCATTCCAATGACCTTTATATCCATCTGGATACACAACCACAAAACCATGCTCTTGAACTAACTCGTCAAAAACGTTTCCACTAAAAGCTCGGAGCTTATCTCCAGTTTGATTAGAGCCATGAAATACGAGTAAGAGTGGTGCTGATTTCTGTGGCACTTTTGGCATGACGACAGTGTAGCTACGGCTACTTGCTTCCATTTGAAAGGTGTGTTTACTAACAGCAATGTATTTAGATGCGAATGATTTTTTGTTTAGCATAATTGTTTCCCCTCGTATGTTTCCTGTTTCCATATCACATGAGACATCATTGATTGGGAAGCAAAACTAGTTTTCCTTGAACCTGTCCGTGTTCGAGCAACTCATGAGCTACCGCAACTTCTTGAAGCGGCAAACGCTTGTCAATAACGGGAGAAATCTTGCGATGTTCAAGCAGCTCAAGAAGCACTCCGAGATCTTCTCGTATCCATTCTGGATGCTTCTTCTTGATTCCACCCAGGATCACTCGCTTCCCATTTGGCAGAGCCGACAACAAGGCAATACGGAGCATATGTGGGACTATAAAACGGACAATAGCACCTGCTAAATTGACGCCAGCAGGGATTGAAGATATCCCATATGAGATGAGCCGTCCGCCTCTGCGAAGGGTTTGAAGAGATTGAGTGAGGTGAGCACCACCAATGCCGTCAAAAACTGCATCCACTCCACCACCTGTCAATGCGTTCACCCGCGCCACCACGTCTTCTTTCTTATAATCGAGAGGAGTTGCTCCTAACTGCGTGAGAAGCTCCTGCTTTGAGGAAGAGGCGGTTCCATAGACCTGAAGTCCGGCGAGTCTCCCTAATTGAAGCAGGGCCGTTCCAACACCACCCGCGGCTCCATAGACGAGAATACGCTCTCCCGGCTTGACCTTTGCGTCGCGATGGAGGAGTTGATAGGCAGTGAGATAATTCAGTGGTAAACAGCTTGCCTCAACGGGATCAACACCTTCCGGCACGACGACAAGGTACTCGGTTGAGAGGCAGATGTACTGGCTATAGCTTCCAACGGTAGTGAGTGCAGCAACCGTCTGCCCCGTTGAAAATGCTCTTATACCTGGTCCCACGGCATCAATCACACCAACCATGTCATAGCCTGGAGTGAACGGAAGTCGAGGTGCTTCAGGATTGACACCTCGGCGCATCATCACGTCAGTAAAGCCGACGCCTGCTGCCAGAATTTTGACTCTCACCTGACCTTCACCTGGCTCAGGAAGATCGTCTTCCACCACCTGGAACGCATCTGCTGGCTCCCCAAAGCGCGTGAGTAGCACATGACGATATTTCATAGTTTCCTCCTTTTGAGATTGCCCTTTCATAGCGAACGTGGTTGTGTTATATTTGGTGACAGAACAACCACTACTGAACATGATGTTCACTTAAAGTGACTGTCCTATTGTATAGTACACCTCTGCTTTAGAGCAAGCGAAAATGAGTGGAGTGGAGTTGTCGAACACAAGGGCGTTATATGTTCACTACTGAACAGGAGCAAGAAGTGGAAAGACTTTGTTTGTATATCATGTGCGGCTT
>CAXTWV010000149.1:0-11522 GCA_964248005.1 uncultured Ktedonobacteraceae bacterium
GACACCGCTCACTCTGTTTTTGTGACGGAGGCAGGAGATATTGTAGGAAAGAGCAAAAAATGAATTTAGGATATTAGCGTGGGTTATCATTTGATGCCCAGCCAAGTGCAAAAACGATATGTTCAGTATCCAAATCGGGGCGTCTCAATAGTCCCGCCCGTTCAGCAACACGTTTTGAAGCAACATTCGCATCTCTTATCCGAGCAATAATAGGAAGTTGTGGTAGATGAGTTCGAGCAAGGTGAACCGCAGTTTGTGCCATCTCGGTAGCATAGCCTTGTCCCCACGCACTGGGCGTAAACCTGTAGTACAAATTCAATACGTCTCGGTCTCGCCAATACATTTGTGCTATTCCGCCGAAGCCAATGACCTCTCCTGTATGGAGCAGAGTGACAGCCCAGTAGCCATAGCCGTTATATTGCCAATGTAGTGTCCAACGTTGCAAATCCTTTTCGCTGGTTGCTTGGTCAGGATCAGGACTTCGTGGACTGTATCGATATGTTGCTGGATCACCATGGACCATAAACATTGACGCACCGTCATTCATAGTGGGTCGGCGTAGTATAAGACGTTTCGTATGTACCTCATCGAATATATCTGCTAACATCTCACCCTGCTTTCTCCCGTTGCCGCAATGCTTCGTACAGCGCAATACTACCCGCCACTGCCGCATTGAGCGAATTGATGTGACCGTGCATCGGCAACTTTACCAGCAAGTCGCAGTGTTCACGCACAAGACGACTTATGCCCTTGCCTTCGTTGCCGACGACAATCGCTAGTGGTCCAGTTAAATTTGCCTTGTGATAAAACGTTTTTGCTTCGCCCGCAAGCCCCACAACCCACACGTTGTCCTTCTTGAGTTCGTCGATCACGCGTGTCAGGTTGGCCTCTTGCGCAATGAGCAGATGTTCAGTCGCACCCGCCGACGTTTTGACGACGGTCGCGTTGACCTCCGCCGCGCGATGTTCCGGTAACACGATACCATGTACACCAGCCGCCTCCGCTGTTCGGAGCAACGAGCCAAGATTATTAACATCCTGAATCGCATCCAGAATTAGCAAAAATGGAGCCTCTTGCTTGCGTTCAGCATAAGCTAGAATGTCAGACACACTCGTATATTTGCGTTCCTCAACCTGTACGATACAGCCTTGATGTACGGCTCCTCGACTCAACGAATCGAGTCGTGAACGTGGCACCATCTCAAGCGGAATATGTTGCTGTTCCGCCTCCTGTATAATCGCGGCTATCGGAGCCGCATCGCGTTGTCCCTCAGCCAGTAGCACGCGTTTGACCAGTCGTCCAGAATGCAGTGTTTCTAAAACGGGGTTACGTCCCCAGATATATTCAGGCATGACTTCTCTCTTGTCTTCTTGTCTATGATTTTGCACCGAGTATAACACATGTGTCTCAAGGATTAAATAAATACATATGATAGAACAATTGATACACATAGTATCACATAAAAATTTCATAAAGAACACGTAAGCTAGCTAACAATAAGCCCAAAAATACCTTGTAAAACAAGCAAGAATAGTGTATGCTTTTCTTCGGTATCCCGTCTCGGTCTCGCAATACAGTGCTCGTCCAGGTATTCCATCCCACGCTGGTAGGGGGAAAGAACAACTGATGAACTCTGGAGGATATGGACCCGGAGGACTACCAACATATCACAAGGAGGCTTCCTGTTGAACTTCGCAGACAAAACCCTAAAGTGTCGTGAGTGCGGGAACGATTTCGTGTTCACCGCCGGTGAGCAAGAGTTCTACCAGCAAAAAGGGCTGATGAATCAGCCCAGTCGTTGTTCTTCCTGCCGTGCAGCACGCCGCAATGCGTCGGGCGGTGCGGGTGGACGAGCCGAACGCGCTCCACGAGAGATGCACACTGTTATTTGCGCTGAGTGCGGTTCTGAGACACAGGTACCATTCTTGCCAAAGAATGATCGCCCTGTCTACTGTAGTACCTGCTATGACAGGGTACGTGTCGCGCGAAACTAATTCCGCTTCACATGTCTTTGCTCTAGTAGCAATACATCAGAACAGAGAGGCAACGTCAAGGGGTGTTCTTGGCTGTGCCTCGTTTTTGTTTCCCTCTTATTTTATCTTATCCTCTCCTGGAATAAGCCTCGCTCCTCTTAATGTTTCTTATAGTAGTATAAAAATGTGGTGCTGTGACAATGCTGTAGGGGCTATAATTCATTAAGACAATAAAACAAATATTTTTTTTTGAAGGGGCGAATAATTTTAGGGTATATAATTAATTACGCCCTTACCAATTTTATTGTTGGTGCGAGGGCTTAATGAATTATAGCCCCTACAATTGACGTACCTCGATATCAACCGTATTATGACGTTTTTGTATCCGATTTGACTGTTTGCCTCATCCTTTACATAGGACTTCTGCTATACCGCTTGACAGGTGTTCAATCCTCTCTATAATAGGGGAATAACATTTGTTAATACTTGTATTTTTTTGTAGGGGCACGATTTATCACGCCCATTATGCATATGTTTCATATGTTGTAATATATACTAATATAATTGGACTTTATTACATGAACACAGTGTCGCGGGAGACGAAATTGATCCCATCACAGATGACGCTTGAAACCTTGCTAGCGGAAGCACGACAATACCTGGCTCCGCAAGACTTGGAAGGGATTCAGCGTGCCTACGACCTGGCAAATGAGGCGCATGGTGGAGCGATAAGGCGCTCTGGTGAGCCGTACATCCAGCATCCTCTTGAGGTCGCGCTTCTCGTAGCACGAATGCGTATTGATGCCGATGGTATTATCGCGGCCCTGCTTCACGATGTTGTGGAAGACACGCATCACTCGCTCGAAGAACTCAGTGCATTGTTCGGTCCCGCGCTTGCCAATATCGTCGATGGAGTCACAAAATTTGATGCCATTGCCGAGAGGCAGAGTAAAGAACATATTGCCTCACCTGAGAGTCCTGCACCCTCTCCCATTGATAAACGCCGTCAACGTACAGAGACCGTGCGCAAAATGCTGCTAGCTATGGCGGAAGACCCGCGTGTGGTTGTACTCAAATTAGCGGACCGTTTGCATAATATGCGTACCTTGAGTGTCATGAACCCCTCACAACAGGAGCGTACAGCACGGGAGACTGGCGAAATCTTTGCCCCCCTTGCGCGTCGCTTAGGTATGTCGATTGTGCAACGTGAGTTGGAAGACCTTGTCCTGTGCTATCTTGAACCAGAAAAATATGCCCGACTCGCGCAAGAGGTCGAGGTAGAGAAGCAACGCCGCCAACCCTATCTTGATGAGGTGTGTCGTATATTGCGGAAAGAGATGCAACATGCAGGTATTCACGCAGAGGTGATTGCACGTTGGAAAAATCTGGCAAGTATCAACAGTAAACTAGAAGACATGCCTTCACAAGAGGACAGCGGGGAAAACGGGCGGGCGCCACGCACTACACTGAGTCAAATTCACGATCTTGTCTCGTTTCGTATCCTCGTTGATACCGATCACGAATGTTATCTTGCGCTTGGGCATATTCATGCCCTCTGGCGTCCCAAAGATGGGCGCATCAAAGACTTCATCGCCACACCCAAGCTGAACGGCTATCAATCACTTCATACAACTGTGTTTTGTCTGAATAACCAGTTGGCGGAAATTCAAATCCGCACCTATGATATGCAACGCACTGCCGACTATGGTATCGCGAGTTACTGGTACCTACGTGAACGTGTTGCTGGCAAAGATTCAGACTCTCTAAGTAGTTGGCGTCTCTCGTATCATGAGATGGTGGGATGGATTGAGCAGTTGCGCGAATGGCAACGCTCCTTGCCCCAAGGTGCTGATGAGTTTGTCGAGGCGGTCAAGGGTGATATCTTTCAAGAGCAGATTTTTGTGTTCACGCCAAAGGGCGAAGTTAAAGACTTACCTCGTGGCTCGACACCACTCGATATGGCATATCGCATTCACACAGATTTGGGCGACCATTGCGCGGGAGCACGTATCATTACAAATATGGATGATTCGGGGCGTCTCGTGACGCGTCTTGTTCCCCTTGATTATGAGTTAAAGGGTGGCGAGATTGTGGATATCATGGTCAATCGCACCATTCATCCAACGCGTGACTGGCTCTCGTTCGCACGCACGGCGGCAGCACGTACAAAAATTCGACGCTACCTGAAAACATATGAACGTGAGATTAATCTGCAACTTGGACAAGAACGCCTGGACATGGCACTCAAGGCCGCCCGCACTCCTGGCCTGAATGAGCAGGTAGAGGCACTTCTGCAGCGTATTCGTACTGATGATGTTGCAGCGAATGATACACTAAAGCAGTATGCAACGTTGGAAGATATCTATGTCGCACTGGGGCGCGAAGACCTGTTAGTAGAACAAGTCATGGGTCATCTGATGCCATTTTTACAGCAGTACGATCTGCAACTCTTCGATGGTGCGAGAGCACGTGACGGGAAAAATGGGCACGTCAAAGGCGAAGATGAGAAACAGCAGTTGCGCTCTGTGACCCTTGCTTCCTGTTGTTGTCCTATTCCTGGCGACTCTATTGTCGGGTCATTTACACCCAGTAAGGGTATGCAGATTCACCGCAGTGATTGTCGCGTGTTGAAACGCCGACGGAGTAGCAAAAACGGGCTAGTCGAGGTCAACTGGCTTCAAATCGAGCCAGACCATTACCTGACACCCGTAACGATTGTGGCTCACGACCGTTCTGGCCTACTACGAGACGTGGCGGCCGTGGTTGCCGATGCAGGCGTCAATATGACAATGGTCACATCTATGACGAATGCCACATTGCAGAAAGCTGTCATTACCGCTACACTAGAAATAGCGGCAGCGAACGGCGTGATTGACCAGATTGAACGCATCTTCCGCCGTCTGCGCCAAGTCAAAAACGTGGTCAGCGTAGAGCGAGCCGTGAACGCGAAATAGGTTAGAGAATAGATATCATCATGGTTGAACGATTTGTAGAGCATTCTGCTTCACCACCTGAGTTTTTAGAAGAAATTGAGCGACTTCTGACACTGGTACGACGGTACATGACTTCCGATGAAGTCAATAGTGTCATCGAAGCATTGCACCTTGCACAAGAGAAATGCAAAGGTGTTATTGGTGTACGCCCAATCCCCCCTCTCGAACATGCGTTAGCAATCTCTACAATCCTGGCTCAACTTATGCATGCCGATGCGGTTGGCGTTGCGGCAGGACTGGTTTTTGAGGCCGTGGACGCAGACCTGCTCACGCTGGAAGATGTGGAGCATGAGCTTGGCGCACCAACCGCACGTATTGTTGGGAGTATGTCGCGCCTCAACATTCTTGAGCGCAAAAAGCAAAGTGTCGCGGGTGCCAATGCATCCAAGGCTGGAGATGATCGCGACGACGCAGGACAAAGTACACCCGTAGAGAACAAAAAACGTCGTGTGCGTGAGGCTATGCGTCGCCAACAGGCCGAGACTGTGCGCAAGATGTTTATCGCCATGGCGGACGATCCAAGAGTTGTGCTGATGAAGCTTGCCTATCGTCTCCATGCAATGCGTCTTGTGAACCGTCCTTTCTATGAGGGAGATCGTCAAGATACGCTCACTATGGCGTTAGAGACACGCGAGATTTACGCACCACTCGCGGGTCGTCTTGGTATGTCACGCGTTGAGAGTGAGCTAGAAGACCTCGCCTTTAGTGTGTTAGAACCAGATAAATACGCGTGGGTACGTGACGAGGTGGAGGAAGAGAGTAAGCAGTGGCGTTCCTATGTCGAGGATATCTGCACAATATTACGTGCGGAAATGCAGGCTATCGGTGTCAAGGCTGAGGTGTCGGGTCGGGTCAAACATCTCTATAGCTTCTATAAAAAGCTTCATCGTAGCGCGGGCGAGGTCGAGGACCTGGAAGAAATTAAAAAAGTCGCCGACATCAACCAGATTCACGATCTCATCGCCTTTCGTATCCTTGTAGATACGACTCCCGATTGCTATGTCGCGCTTGGACACGTGCATAGTCTGTGGAAGCCGAAAGAGGGGCGCATCAAAGACTTTATCGCGAATCCTAAACCGAATGGCTATCGTGCCTTACACACAACCGTCTTTTGTAAGGACGATCATCTTGTGGAGGTGCAAATACGCACGCACGAGATGCATGAGACGGCGGAATATGGTGTCGCGATGCACTGGCACTATAAAGATGTGGGCGATAGTGCGTCGTCTTCGGCAAAAGAATTATTGTCATGGTTGCGTCAAATGACGGAGTGGCAACGTGAAATGCATTCGTCTACGACCAGTGATACCGATTTTGTCGAGGCGGTCAAGGATGATATCTTCCAGGAGCAAATCTTTATCTTTACACCACGCGGTGAGGTCAAAGACCTACCCGTTGGCTCGACCCCCATTGATTTCGCCTATCGCGTTCACTCGAAAATAGGTGATACCTGTGCAGGTGCGCGTATTATCACCAACTCTGAAAACGGAGACGGTGATCGGCTTGTAACACGTATGGTTCCGCTCGACTATGAACTGAAAAGTGGCGAGGTTGTCGATATCGTCACCAGTCGTACCGCGCATCCAACGCGTGACTGGCTGAATTTCGCACGTACAGCAGCCGCGAAAAGCAAAATACGTCGCTACCTGAAAATTCACGAACGGCACATCAATATTCAGATTGGACGAGAACGCCTGGATCGCGAGTTGAAAGTGCTTGGTGTGCGTGGTATTGAGAGTATCACCGAGGATGCGGGTAAATGGCTGTGTGAAGAATACCGTTTGACTGAATTTGAAGACCTGCTCGCGGCTATTGGGGCCGATGATATACGCCCACATCCGGCGGCGGTCAAGGTGACAGAACGCTGGCAACTGCGTGAAGGCAAAGACACAAAAGAGAGCAAAGAACACGAGGAAATTCCTGGCTTATCGACATCAACCGCGAAACAGGGTGGATCGGCAAGCTTAGAGGTTGCGGGTGTCAGTGGTCTCCTGACGAAATTAGCGAATTGCTGCTGCCCATTGCCAGACGATGACATCATTGGCTTTATCAGTCGTGGCAAGGGCGTGATTGTGCATCGCGCCGATTGCCATAACCTCAATCGGTATCGAGAACACGAACAAGAACGTCTCATTCATGTAAGCTGGGCGGGCATGAGCCAGACGCGCTATCTCGCACCCGTTGTCATTCAAGCTCGTGATCGTCCTGGTCTCATTCGTGACATTGCCACCGTTGTATCCGATGTAGGCGTCAACATGAACTCTGTGAGTACGCATTTCAGCACAGGCCGCGGTGGGAACCGCGAATCGGTGATCGTCACGACCACGTTGGAAGTAAACGACATGGAGCAACTGCAACGGCTCTTCATACGCTTGGAAAAAATCAAGGATGTGAGCCATGTCGAACGCAATCTCGGCAAGCGTCCATGAGTAGCGTTTCGTCGATGGCGAATGCTGTACAACGGCGTTCACCATCTGTTCTGTTCAGACCATCATTGCTTGTCGGGCTTGTCTACCTCATCTTCTTTGTAATAGTGACATTGATTCATCACTATACAGCGATGAGTTACGTACATTTGGGGACGCGCTTTGCGTTGCACATTCCTACCGCTAATCCAGGCTATGACGGACAATTCTACTATCAAATAGCACGTGACCCTCTCCATGCAACTCAGTTCCTGGACAAACCAGCCTATCGCTATCAACGCATTGTATATGCCCTACTCGTGTTCGTATTGAGTGCGGGACAGACTGCCCTCGTGCCCTATATGCTCCTGCTGGTGAATTTTGTATCTATCATGGTGAGCGTTGAGATTGTTGCACGCTTGTTGACCAAGTACGGTTTGTCACCGTGGTTCAGTCTCGCCTTCGGCCTCTATTTTGGACAAACGGCGGCCTTGCTTTTCGATACAACCGAGCCGTTCACCTATGCACTCGTCTGTCTTGGAGTGTTGCTCATAGAAAAAGAGTATATTACGGGTGCCGCGATAAGTATGGGACTGGCAACGCTCTCGCGTGATACCGCGATTCTCTTTCCGCTTGGCTATACACTCTTTTTTCTATTGCACAGACGGTGGGGGAACGTGGCACGCTTCATTGCGCTGACATTTCTCCCGCTTCTCCTGTGGTATGGATTTCTCTGGGGGATATTCGGGGAGACAGGAGTCAAGTCGGCACCGCCATTTGAGCATATTCCCTTCGCGGGCTTATTCATCTTCTTGCCTGAACAGATGCTTTTCTGGCAGCTTTTTGTCATAATGTTTGTGCCGACAATGGTTGGTTGGCTATTCGTTGCTTTTGAGATAGTGCGGCGAAGGTGGAGTAGCGTCCTTGTGATATGGGTACTGAATCTTGCATTAGTAACATTCATGGCCCCCGACTCATATCGTGAATTTGTTTCCTGCGGACGACTCTCCACAGGTCTTGTGCTAGCAACCTTGCTCTATGGTTGGCAGACCAGAAACAAGACACTGCTTTGGCTATCCCAATTCTACACGCTCACCTTTGTGTTCTACGCATACCTTGTTTTGACCACACGGTTTGCACCAACCTAAAACCTATTTCTCGAAAGCTTTAACTTATGAAAAGTCTTACTACCGTAAAGCTCCCACCTATCGACGAAGACGTGTTCAGTACAAATACTACTGCATGGCAGTGGGTAATAAGTTTCTGCATGTTCGTTTTTCTACTCTCTATTGCTGTAAGTGTTGCCCCATTACAACGTGCTGTAGGTGTACCATTCCTGTCGCAGGTACCGATAAGTACATTCCTTACTCGCGCGGGATCATGGCTTCCTGCAGACTTTCATATGTTGCGAGACGTGCAACAGTCAAGAATAACGACAAGTAATGGTGAATTTCTTCTCCTTATCGCTTTGGCCTTTGTAATGTATGGAGTATGTGCGTGGTGTGTTCGCTATAAGCTAGCTCTGAAAGCAAGCTCTACGTATGTATACAGTATCCTTGCAGGAGGTATTGTCGCGATTGGACTGATTTTTCTGTTCACTCCAGCTCTGCTTTCTCAAGATGTTTTTGTGTATGCGGATTATGGACGAACAATTGTTGCTCATCACTCAAACCCTTACTTTATGCCGCCCATACAATCATCGTCGGCGGACCCGCTTACGCGGCTCGATCAATGGAACTCAGTCGTAAATGCCTATGGACCACTCTGGCTTTATGTGTGCTCATTCTTCTCGTTGTTCTTAGGAGACGAGCCTGTCCGTTACATTTTTGCTTTTCGTGTACTCGGTCTGATAACCCATATTCTGAACATCGTGCTGATAATCGCTATTTTACGTACAATGGGCCAATCGCGTCGCACCATTATGCTCGCTGCATTCCTCTACGGCTGTAATCCGTTGGTGTTAGTCGAAAGTTGTCTTGACGCTCACAATGATGCCTGTATGATTACGTTCATATTGCTGAGTGTCTGGCTATCACTACGAACGGAACAGAAGGATTTTACCCGGTTCAAACAATACAGAGTGCCATTGCTTGCATTGATTATGGCGGTACTCATCAAGTTTACTAGTGCGCCGCTCATTCTGCTTTTTCTCGTGTTACTCGCTTGTAAAACGTTGACAGAGACACACGCACAATCGTTCTCTCACCGCTGGCTTTCTACTCTGTTCAACGTATGCGTAGCTGGGGCAATATGTGGTCTTACTGTTTTACTGTTCTATATGCCCTTCTGGATAGGACATAGTATTCCGACAATAGTACGAAGTTTTTCTTTAGCACCATCCTCATACTTTGCCGAAAATTCCATGATGCGTGTATTCTATCAACAGGTGAAGTCACACGGTTTGCCCTCGCATACCTCTTGGCTATATAGACTAGTCTATATATTCTCTCATCGCATGACCTGGGATATCATAAATGCGATAGTGCTTCTTGTGACTCTTAGTGCGGGAGCTATACGACTGTGGCGTGTTCCCACAACACGGAGTCTAGTGTTTGCTGGGCTGATCGTCTTTGAGGTCGTGCTTATAGTAACACCGTGGTTCTATGCTTGGTATGTACTATGGATTATTGCGCTTGCTACACTGTTACTCACAGAACACAGTGATGGTAGAAATAAAGTAAGTATTCTGTTCGCCTTTGTGTTTTCGGCATCAGCATTTTTTACCTATATTATGCCGTATTATTTACAGTCCTTCGATAGATGGGGTGCTACGCGTTACCTGCTCACAGATGGCCCGCCTGTATTCGTTTTGCTTTGCTTTCTTATAGCATGGATTGTGGGATGCAGAGATGTCAAAAAGCACCACGTCAATTGGAAAGCCAATTGACGTGGTGCTTTTGATTCTGTATATGAAGCTCGTTTAGCCGCGTAAGCGATCTAGCACGGGTGGTTGGCGCAATTTCGCCAAGGCACCAGCTTCGATTTGGCGCACACGTTCGCGGGTAATGCCCAGTTCACGTCCGACTTGTTCGAGTGGATGGGCCTGACCATTGCCAAGACCAAAGCGCAACTGCAAAACAAGCTGTTCGCGTGGTGTGAGGACTGATTCGAGGACGCGTTGTACTTCGTCCTTGAGTGTCTGCGTAGTCGCGATATCCTCTGGTGACGCTGACTCAGTGTCGGCTAAGACATCGCCCAACTCTTGCTCTTCGTCCTCGCCGACGGGAAGTTCTAGCGAGACGGGAGCACCAGGAGCAGCCTGTAACTCGACCATGCGAATAGGGTCCAGTCCGGTCGCTTCCGCCAGTTCAAGCTCGGTTGGTTCGCGCCCAAGTTCTTGTAACAGGCGTTGCCGTTCACGGCGAATGCGATTCAGAGCGGTATTGACATAGACAGGAAGGCGAATGGTACGACCCTTGTCGGCGACTGCACGACTGATAGCCTGACGAATCCACCATGTTGCGTGTGTGGAGAAACGATGACCTCGGCGCCAATCATAGCGTTGAACCGCACGGATAAGCCCGATATTGCCTTCTTGAATGAGATCCAGAAGCGAGAGGCCACGTCCGACATAACGCTTGGCAATGCTGACAACGAGACGCAGATTTGCGAGTACAAATTGCTTGCGTGCATCGCGATCACCATTCTCTATGCGTTTGGCGAGATCAATCTCTCGATCATGCGTAATCATAGGGACGCGTCCAATTTCGCGTAGATAGGTCATCACAGCATCGGATTCGCCTGCATCGGTGGCATTCGCTGCGTTTTCGTCTTGCTCTTCTGAGCGACGACGACGCATCATTGTGCGGCGTGCGGGTGGTTCCGTTTCTGGTACGAGTGCGGCAGGAATGGCTGGGAGAGGTTCGGTGTCTAGTTCGCGTGTTTCCTGTGGTAGGTCTTCCTGCGCCTCAGGCAGGTCGTCCATCTCCAAGGAAGCAGGTTCTAAACTCGTCAAGTCTTCTTCAAGTTCTGGCTCGTCTTTTTCCCCCTCTTCCACATCGGTATAATCCAGGTCTTTCGGAAAAAGCTGTTCAACAATGTCAAACGGCTTCTCAAGACCGGTCGCGGCTTCTGTATTGTTCAAGGTAAGCGTTGGTCCCGTCATGGCACGCTCTAAGTCAATCATTGTGCGCCCTCCATGAAAAGTAGTA
>CAXTWV010000150.1:0-11495 GCA_964248005.1 uncultured Ktedonobacteraceae bacterium
GCCAACGATCACAACATCGAACATTTCGTCTTGCATCATTGCACTCCTTGTCTCGTTCTCAGCTAGAGAGGAACCTTTTCCAGCAGAAAGGTACCGCTCGTTCAAACGTGATCAGTACCTATAATAGAGCATGCGGATATCCAAGTGGCACACGTAAATCCAATGGGCTATCAGGTTTAAACTCTCCAGCATAGGCACGTCGATGCAGGTCTGAGATTGCGTGTTGCTTGTAATCGGACTGATGTGCTTTGCTGCTAGGATGAGTTTGGGCGAGATTGAATTCTTCAATACTGCGAAATTGAAGATATTCCACGACCCTCTCACTTGGAAGCGGGCGAAGTTCACGTTCGTGGTCTTCTATAAGCACGTCTAACAACGCTTGTTGCTTGTCCGACGTTATTTTAAAGTGGGTGATAATTACAGGAAAATGTTTGAGGCTGTGCTCCGTATCATTAACATTAAAATCAACCATCCATTGAAGCTTCTCTACAGGAACAATAATGAAAATGAGGATGGTCAGGAGGGAATTTCTCTTTGAGATGGCAATCAAGGTCGTTGTCTCCATATAAATCCTGGTAGTTTGTCTATGACCCCTTCGGTTGCTTCAACCAGTGTGTCTGCAAGTTGCTGTTGCTTCTCGGGAGCGGCTATAGAAACATTGATTAGCGTTATAGTGGTGTTATTTTTCGCAATCTCTGTCATCTATTCACCTTCCTTCTTTAGATTTCTTTAACATACGCTACTTCATAAGGGCCCCCACTTGCTATAGCTGCCGCAGGCTCGATATGTGCCTTCCCTTCGGGACTCTGAGCCATCGCCTCGAAGGAGGCACGATCCTTCCACTGAATGTACTCTGCGATCTTGGTTCCATCAAGGCTTTTGTGAATACTACAGGAAACGAAGCCCGGCCTCTTACTGTGGGCATCTGCGACCTCAACAAGATGTTCAAAGAGTTGTTGTAGATTTTCAGGGGTGGTCGGCCAAACAACAATTGCCGTAAAAACGCTGTTGCTTTGTGAAATAGTTGCCATGAATTCCTTCCGGTACTCCTACTCGAATGTCAACAACACTTTCCCAAATGGACGACCTTCCACCTGGTAACGTTGTGCCTCCACCACCTGCTCAATGGGAAATGTACGATCAACAAGAGGCTTGATGCGTCCTTCTCGCCAGAGATTAAAGTATTGAGTAAATACCTCATCTGCTCTCTCTGGTGAAGTGAGTCCTGTATTCTGTGCAATAATGCTGAGGGATCTTGTTAACATACGAGTGATATCAACCTGTGTCTTATTTCCTGCTGAATTTCCCACGAGGACAACTCTCCCTCTCATTTTCAACGCTTCCACTCCTTGAGACATAATCTCTCCCCCTAGGCCATCAATTATCAGGTCTACTCCATCGTTGTCGGTAAGGCGTGCAATACCATCGCGTACCGACTCCTGGGTTAAGTCAATCACATCGGTATAACCCTGTTCGCGCGCTACTCGCGCTTTCGCAGTCGACCCTGCTGTCGTAATTACACGCGATGCCCCGAATACTTTTCCCAACTGAATGACTGCATTACCAACACTACTTCCAACCCCGGGTGCGAAGATGACCTGTCCTGGCTGAAACTTTCCATTGTCCATTAACCCTAGATATGCTGTCGAGTAGGCTGTACGCAGAGATGCTGCTTCCAAAGCACTGGCACCATCTGGCAAAGTCATTACCGAGGACCTCGGTGCCAAAACATACTCCTGCCATGTTCCACCACGTGGAAGAGCATAGTCTTGCTTAAACATGACGGCTGTCCCCATTGGCAGATCGCTACCCTCGCTGGCGACGACACCTGCGCCTTCATTCCCCACAATCAATGGTAAATTTCTTGCCCAGGGAATGATGCCCATGCGTTTGTGATGGTCCAAGGGGTTGATCGCTGCCGCCGTCATTTTCACGACCACCTGCCCCGTTTCGGGGACTGGTTGTGGCATTTCCACCAACTGTAACTGGTCGTAACCACCAAAAGAAGAAATCTGAACAGCTTTCATGATGCTATGCCTCCCCGATCAGTAAGCCATGTGCGTGTTGCGTGCGAAAGTGTTCAGGAAGATCGAAGGGAAGTCGTTCCCAGTGTTCTCCTTGATCGCTAGAACGATACACCCCTCGCCCAGAGGCCGCGTAAAAGGTCCCTGGTTCCTCCTCACGTGTGGCGAGAGACTGGATCAGCGTTCCTTTGGGCTCAGGAAGTCCTGCACTCACGAGCCGCCAGGGAGAGTTGCGTGTGCGTTTGTAGATATAAGACTCAGCCCAGTCGGCGAAATGGGCATGTTGAGGTCCAAGGGCACCTGATAAGAGGATCGTATCAGGATCAGCTGGGTCAACAGCGATACTCCAGAAATAGAAGTGCCCTAACCCCTCCGTTTGCGTTTCCCAGGTCACACCACCATCATGGGTTTCGGCGTACCCTCCGTAGGTGAGCACGAGATAGGGGCGTCCCTGCTCATCTGTTTGCCTCAAGTGAGCAGGTGTTCCAGAGCCGCCTGTCTCATAGACCCGTCCAGGGGCTAACTTGTGAGAGGCAAGGGAATGTCCATCGATCTGCGCTTCTATTTTATGATCTTCCCACGTCATGCCAGAATCGCGACTGACCATGACACCGCCCTGCTCAATAGCGACAAAAAGGCGTACTGGATCAACAGGATCAGGTTCAATCCAACGCACATGATGCGTATGGGGGCGCGGAGGAAAACTCCAAGGAAGAGTGGTGCGAGACGGAATATCTTGGAGTGAGGTACGCTCGACCCATGTGTCACCACCGTCTTCCGAACGGAAAAGTGCGCTCGGCTCTGTTCCTGCCCAAACAACTCCGTAGGTGCCAACGTGCTCAACCGAACTTACCGCAACGGCAGATACCTCCATCGAGTGAATACCAGCTCCTACAGGTTCCCACGTCATGCCAGCATCGTTGCTGCGCCATAATCCCTTTCCAAATGTTGCACAATAGAGACGTGCTGGATGATGCGGGTCGGCGGCGAGGGCGTGTGCTGGCATATCAACCAACTTCGTTTCCAGTTTCCAACTTCCACCCTGCTCCGTAGCGAGTAACACGGCATCTTCCATCGCAATAGTAAGCGTTTTCATTCCTGATCTCCTTTGTCAGTACTTGCAAATAGTGCGGAAGCTATGCATTATTTTCTGATATGCGACATATGCATGTCGAATATCAGGAATGATACCATCGGATTTCCTTCTTGTCAAGTTTTTCACTCTGAATTTTTCCAGGTATCTCTTGTCTACATTTCTGCGCGAGAATGAGGTGCATCATTTCCATAGGAAGGAGGCAACCAAACAATGGACTCTCTATTTTCGTTCAGTTTGAGAAGATACGTTGTACCACGGAAAGAAAAACTTGACAAAACAAGAGACGCATGTTACTATTCTTGATATTCGGCATACATACTTCACATTTCAGAAATATAGGAGTTACATGGGAAGGAGTATGGTGTGTACAAAGCGTGTGAAACTATCTTTTTCGGATGAGCAATGAAGCAAGGGGTGAGGTATGAACAACTATCCTGAACTTGGTTGGGGACAGAGCGATGTGGAAGTCCATCTGCGTTTTATGAGTGGCTGGGGAAACGATAACCTCACCAGTGCATGCGGTTGGATAGCTACCGGAATGCATTGGCGGACAGCGAAGTCCTCGACCTTTTCTATTTATACTGGACGTGGCTACTTTGACAACGTGAATGCCCTTATTGAGGGTTCCGTCGATGTTATCGTCACAACGCCGACTGTCACGGCAACAATGGCTTTTCAAGGGCACGGACCGTATACACACGAGCACTCCAACCTTCGGGCGATTGCAGCACTCCCTCACCGGGATCGCTTGCTCTTTGCTCTTGATGCAGAAGTGGCTGATCGCTATGGACTCGTGACGTTTGCAGACATAGTTGCAAAGCGACCACCTCTACGCATCGCAACAGGGTACAACGATGGTGTGAATGTGATCGGCTACGCTGTAGACAAAGTACTCAATGCCTATGGGACGACATGGGAGGCAGTCGAGCAATGGGGAGGTCGCTGGTCTGTCGCAGACACCCCTTTTCCAGTACTGACACGGTTCGCCACAGGAGAAGTTGATGCACTCTTTCATGAGGCAATGATGATCTGGCCCAGTTCTTTGAATGGCAAGGCAGTACGCTATGTATCTCTTGACCCCACAATCCTGGAAACCTTGCACCAACAGTATGGATATAGGCGAGTAGACCTGGAACCAGGAGACCTGCCAGGCGTAGAACAGCGTATTCCTACCATCGATTTTAGTCAATGGGTCATCATCGCACGCGATGATCTGCCTGAAGAGGTCGCCTATCTTATGACACAAGTCATGGTCGAGGATCGTGCTGACTTTGAAGCACGCTATCGCCACCTCCCTGTTCAGGCAAGTCCGCTTTATTATCCAATGAAACCCGAGGATATGTGTCGGGTCGATCCCATTCCGTTGCATCCGGGGGCCATGCGCTACTACCGTGAACATGGCATTTTGACGGAAGCGTAAGCCGTCAATGGAGAATGGATTTGCTTCTAAGGAAGGACGTTTCAATGTTCGCTCGACTTGATCATATTCAACTCCTCAGTCCGGCACCCGAACAGCTCGCCCATTTTTATCAGAACGTGATGGGGATGGGTGTCGAGCAACTTGATTCCGAGGTCTGGCTCTGTCAGGGACCCCAACGACGCTTGCTTATCAGCAGAAAGCTATCCCGCGTGCTGGGCTTTGGTGCTTTTGGATGTACCAACAGCGAAGACCTTGCAGCATTAAAGGCAAGACTTCTGGAGCAGGGAGTTTCTCTTGCCCCATCGCCGAGTCCACTTTTCGCAGAGGATGCCTTTTCTTTCTCTGATCCTAACGGTAATTGCATCGTCTTTGGAGTCGCTGGACACCCGAAGCTGGATGATGACGCCATGAAAGGCAAATCTCTCACAGCACGACTTCAGCACCTGACCGTCAGCAGTCGGAATGCTGAAGCACTGGCACATTTCTATCGTGATAGCGTCGGACTCGTGATTTCTGACACGATGAGTGATGAGACAGAGGTGAGTGCGTGCTGGTTACGTGCTCCAGACGACAGTGAACATCATTCCTTTGCCATCTTTCGTGCCGAAATGGATGATCTTGATCATTACTCTTATGAACTTGATGACTGGGCGGGTATCCGTGATTGGGCCGATCATTTCGCCAAGAAGGGACTCAAACTCTTCTGGGGACCAGGTCGTCATGGTCCAGGCAACAATCTCTTCATTTTTGTCCTTGATCCCGATGGCAACAAGATTGAACTCTCTGCCGAATTAGAGATGATGGATAAGAGCCGACCAGTTGGGAAATGGCGACACGAGCCAGATACTCTCAATCAATGGGGACCATCATTCATGCGCAGTTAAGTACATGCAAGGAGGAGAACCATGAAACTCATCACCTTTGTCTACCAGGGAAAGCAGAGCTACGGTGTTGTACTCAACAACAATGCCATTCTTGATCTCGGACCACGTTTCGTGGACCGCGCACCAGATGTGCGTGCCGCTCTGACGAAGAACCTGCTCCCAGAGATTGCCTCTCTTGCGTCTCATGCTCAACCAGACATGGCATTAAGCGAGGTGACATTGCTACCAGTGATCCCCAATCCTGAGAAGATTTTCTGCATTGGGTTGAACTACGACGAGCATCGGCGCGAGGCTGAACGTGCGGAAACACACTATCCAACCGTCTTTACTCGCTTTGCAGACAGTCAGACGGGGCATCAACGTCCTCTCTTGCGCCCAACTGCTTCTCGGCAGCTGGATTATGAAGGCGAGCTTGCGGTGATCGTGGGCAAACGAGGCCGCGCCGTTGATGCTACTCATGCACTGGAGTATGTAGCAGGCTATGCTTGTTACAATGATGCAACGGTCCGTGATTGGCAACATCATACGCATCAATGGACACCGGGCAAGAATTTTCCCGCCACCGGTGGCTTTGGTCCCTGGATGGTCACCACAGATGAAATCGAGGACGGGAGCACGTTCTCTATCGTCACTCGGCTCAATGGGCAAGAAATGCAGCGAGCCACAACTGAGGCACTCATCTTCCCTATTCCTGAACTCATCGCATATATCTCGACCTTTACTCCTCTTTCGCCTGGTGATGTTATTTGTACAGGCACCCCTGGCGGAGTTGGCTACAAGCGGAAGCCAGCGGTCTTCCTACAGGCCGGGGACATCATCGAAGTCGAGATTTCGCAAATTGGGACCTTACGCAATCCTATCATTGATGAGTTGGCAGAGAGTACTTCACATGCTACGGAAAAAGAGAGAGAGCATGACATCATCCACGAGTAAAGAGCCGTTGACGCACTATCCAGTCGTCATTGTAGGGGCAGGACCAACGGGACTCGTGCTCGCCAATCTCCTAGGAGGCGAGGGTATTCGCACCCTTCTGATTGAACGTCATCCCTCAACGGGTCGAGAACCACGGGCCGTCTCCCTTGACGATGAGTCGCTCCGTACACTGCAAACGCTCGGTTTGGTGACAGAAGTTCTGCAACATGTCGTTCCAGGCTACGGCTCCCAGTATTACTCGCCCGGAGGTCGTTGTTTCGTCACAGTTGAGCCGACCGAGACGCCCTATGGGTATCCACGGAGGAATGCGTTCCGTCAACCGATTTTGGAGAGACAATTACGTGAGGGGCTTGAGCGGTACTCGCATATTGAGACACGGTTTGGTTCGACGCTCCAAACGCTGACGCAAGATGCTTCTAGCGTGGTTGTCAGCATCACAGGACCAGAAGATCGGCGTACTCGAATTGCCTGTGATTATCTTATAGGATGCGATGGGGCTAGCAGTACCGTGAGAAATCTGCTGAGTATCTCGCTTGCAGGTTCGACCTTTGATGAGCGATGGTTGATCATCGATTTAGAAAACTCAGACTCTCCATCTCCTCATACCAAAGTCTTTTGTGATCCTCGACGACCATGCATCAGCTTGCCGGGGCCAGATCGGACGCATCGTTTTGAGTTGAAGTTGCATGCACACGAACGTGATGAGGCGTTGCTCGTCCCCGAAGTCATACAAAACCTTTTGCATACCCATGGAGCTGATCCAAATAGCACTATTGTACGTAAGGTTGTCTATCGGTTTCACGCACGGCTGGCAGACCATTGGTCGAAGGGCAGAGTTTTTCTTGCCGGAGATGCCGCACACCTCTCTCCTCCCTTTGCAGGGCAAGGAATGAATAGTGGCATCCGCGATGCTCACAATCTTGCTTGGAAACTAGCGTGGGTTCTTCGCGGTCAGGTCGGACCACACCTCCTTGGTACTTACGAAAGAGAGCGGAGAGCACACGTCTCGGCAATGATTCGACTCGCGCTACAGATGGGTTCGGTCATGGCTCCACGTACTTTCTTGTCCGCATGGGCTGTACAGAACACGTTTCGTGTCCTTGGACTGTTCCCAGCCGCGCAAGCCTACGTGTCACAGATGAAATATAAGCCCAAGCCCCGCTTCTTGGACGGGTTTCTCGTCTCCCCCGGACGGAGGAGAAGCCAGACTCTTGTGGGAAGCCTCTTTCCACAACCGCTTGTCGAGACGAGAAAAGGGGAAATAGTCCTCCTTGACGATGTACTTGGAAACGGTTTTTCCTTGCTTGCATTGACGGCTCAGCCTGAACTCGCATTTGCCTCTACAACGCAAGCGATATGGGGCCAACTTGGGGTTCGACGCGTCGCTCTCCTGCCTGTGGGAACTTCATGGCACGACACCTCGGAGATCACACTCGTTCGAGAACGAGATCAGGCACTCATGGCACTACAAGCAAAATATGCAGATTCGGTGCTTCTGCTCCGTCCAGATCATTATATCGCGGCGTGTATTCCGGTCGCAGAGATCGCTCAAAGAAGTGCCATTATTGAGGCTCTTCTGCAGCACACTGGCAGACCAACAGCACCACAACAAACGAACACATTGTACGAGAACGATGATCGAACAATCTTCTCATAAGAAAAGGAGTAATAACATGTTTCCCCCAGAAGCCACTGCACTGCTCAGCCAGAGGACTCCAGCGGTCTTCACCACAATGCTGCCGGACGGAAGCCCGCACTCCGTCGTCGTCGGTGTGATGCTTGACGGAGACGAGTTGGTCACCAACACGGTTCCGACAGCGAAGCGACTCACGAACCTGCGGGCCGATCCACGCGTCACTGTCATCGTGATCGACCCCAGCTCGCCGATGCGCTACCTCGAAGTGCGCGGCACGGCGACCATCATGGAGCAATCCGCTGAAGACGTGGCCAAACTGCTCGCACACCATGCCGTGGAACGTGGTGACGCACCTCAGGAAGCGTCGAGCGGACAGCCTGCCATCACCATCCTGCAAGTTCGGGTGACCCCGATCAAGGTGAACTTTCACGAGTTCAACCCCTCGCAACTCGGGCCCGAGGCCGCGGCTCGTCGGCGGTCCGGTGGTAGTTCGGGTGGTCCCAACGCGGGGCCGCAGGAAGCGGGTGACGGAGTTGCGCTGACACCACCGGATGGTGTTCTGCGCGATGACTTGGACGGGCGGTGGATCGAGTTCGAGCGGGCGGTGGATCATTCGGCCGAAGCTGTCTGGGCTGCCCTCACCGACCCGCGCAGGCTGGTGCTCTGGCAGCATCCAATCGAGTTCTTCCCTGAATTACGTGAGGGTGCAACCGTTTACGCTCATCTCAATCCGCAGGCCAAGGCGTTTGCCCTCGGAAAGGTCATCGAGTGCAAGCCACCGCACTCACTCGCTTTCCGGTGGACCACCACTCACCCGATGCTCTCACCGGACCTCACGCTGTCGTACCTCTTCGAGGGCGGCACCTTGAAGGTCCGGTACGGGCCCTTCAGTCGGCAGGATGCGGTGATCCCGATGGCGGCGTCGCTACACATCCACCTCGATCACCTGGAAAGGGCGATCACCACGCCTGAGGACGAGCTACCAAGCCCTCCGTGGCCGTCGGTCAGCGTCGTCACCCAGTCCGGTCAGATGCGGTTCGCGGCCGAGGCATACGGCGACAAGTATCCCCTCATGCGCGGACCCGGACCGGGCGGAGTTCCCGGGGCAGGTCGTCCGCCAGCGGCCTAAATGAACGCAAATCATATTTATCATAGAGTGAAGTGCTGGCCGCAACCGTGCGCTGCGGCCCGAGTATCAAGGAGTAATAACATGTTTTCTGATGAAATTGTTGCCTTACTGAGCAAGAGGATCACGGGAGTCATCACGACGTTACTTCCCGACGGGAGCCCGCACTCTGTTATCGCGGGAGTGGTTATCGAAGGTGACGAGCTGGTATCGCACACCGGACCTAGCGCGAAGCGACTCAAAAATCTCCAGGGCGATCCTCGGATAAACGTTCTTGCTATTGACCCGGACACTCCTATGCGTTACGCAGAGTTTCGTGGAACTGCCACCATTGAAGAAGTCAGCGGAGCGGAACTGTTCGAAACCTTCAAAGATCATGCAAAAAAGTATGACCTGCCCGAGGAGGCTGGACGGGTGGACCCAGAGGCCACCGTGGTGAAAATTCGGATCCGCCCGGAAAAAATCGGGTACCACGACCTAGACCCGAGCCGGATGGGGCCAGAGAAATTGCAGCGAGGTCCGTGCTAGGAGTGCCTGCACGTTGTGGAGGTCAGCCTCCTGATGGCGACCAGGGGCTACCACAATAGCCAGCACCCTCCCCTGCAGGAGTAGTTCCGCCTTCTAACATGAAGCCAGTGTCTGAGCCATCTTTCCCGTCCAGACCACCCGACTGGCAGGATTCCTTGTCTCCCCTGGATGGAGGAGAAGCCAGACTCTTGTGGGAAGTCTCTTTCCGCAAGCGATATGGGGCCAACTTGGGGTTCGACGTGTTGCTCTCCTGCCTGTAGGAAGAACTCCGTGGCACGACACCTCGGAGATCACACTTGTTCGAGGCACTCATGGCACTACGAGCACACTATGCAGACCCCGTGCTTCTGCCGCGTCCAGATCATTATGTCGCGGCGTGTATTCCGGTCACAGAGATCGTTCAAAGAAGTGCCCTTGTTGAGGCTCTTCTGCAGCAGACCGGCAGAACTAGCGTTACCACAAACAAGCAGGTTGTACGAGAACAATGATTAGACAGTCTTCTTCTCATAGGGAGAAGCAGTGAATGGAGAGAGAACGATGCGCTTGAACGTCGCCTTTTCGCATAATCCCAGACTACAACCACTCCTCGATGGCAGTATTCAGCCAGAGGGAATTGAACTGAACTGGCAGCTTGATCATCCAACGGCACTCTTTCTCAATCACCTCAAAAAGAATGCCTTCGACGCATTCGAGTTCTCGCTATCAGGCTACTTCGTTGCTAAAAATAGGGATGCCTGGAGCCACCTTGGGTGGATTGCTCTTCCAATCTTTCTTTCAAAGACATTTTGGCCGTTAGAAATCCTGGTGAATACCCAAAGCGGCATTCGCTCCTGGGCTGATTTGGCAGGAAAGCGAGTAGGCGTTCCCGATTTCAATATGACAGCCGCCATTTGGTTGCGGATCATGCTGAAGCAACTCTATGGTATTCGTCCAGAGGATATCACTTGGTTGAACGGTCGGCGTCCATCGCAGAGGCATAGTACCCTGCTTGGCTTTCATGATCATCCTTCATATGTACGTCTCCATGAATTGGAGGAGGGACAAAGCCTGAATGCTCTTCTGGTGAAAGGTGAAATCGATGCAGCGTTTGGCGATGGTGCATATATGGTTCCGCTCTACGAGGACCAGCATGTCTCTCGATTACTTTCCTCAGAGCAAGCACTACAGATACTCAGAGATTTTATGCAACAAGTCAGTATTACTCCAGTGAACCATATCCTTGTCATACAAGAAAAACTTCTGGCACAGCCGCATCTCGTCCGTCTGCTGTATGACACGTTTGAGGCGAGCAAACAGGAGGCATATCGTCGTGTTCGTCAGAGTGCTGATACCTACCTTTTTCTGCCTGAGCATACTTTTACCCAGCAAGCAACACTCTTCGGCGAAGACCCGTATCCATCAGGTCTTGCTGCGAATCGAAAGATGCTGACAGTGCTTATTGAACAGATGACCTTAGAGGGACAATTAAGCCAACCTACCCAGATTGAGCACCTCTTTGCTACGTCCACTTGGAATACCTAAGGATATGCTTCATAGGAAAGAAATTCATTTCTGTGTTGATGCACCTGTGGCACGCCTGGAGGCACGCGTTACCCTTGAAGTGCTCATCAAACACTTGCCTACGTTGCACCTCTAGGCGTACCAGGACCTTATAAATCGCATGTGATGTTACGCGGTCCCAAGCATCTGCTACTCGAGTGGTAGGGCAATCCAGAGATGTAGAACATTGGCAATCATAGTACCTACATTCGCAGTGGACGACTAACCCAGTTCGCCCTTCCTCAAAGTAGCTCACCCATCTTTTGAGCATCTCGGCTCGATAGATTTGAGTACCTGGACACGAGCTAT
>CAXTWV010000151.1:0-5594 GCA_964248005.1 uncultured Ktedonobacteraceae bacterium
TATGAGTATGCCCAATTGAGGAATGTATGGAAGTTATAAAAATATCGCCGCGTGGCTATTGTTATGGAGTTGTGGACGCATTACAAATCGCACGACAGGCGGCAAAAGATACGACGTTACCACGTCCAATCTACATCATTGGGCAGATTATTCATAACCGTCACGCCATCAATGAACTCACTGGTATGGGGATTGTTACGCTCGATGGACCTGATAGAGCAACCATCTTGGAGCAGGTACAAGAGGGAACCGTCATTTTTACGGCTCATGGCGTCTCACCAGAGGTCAAGCAACGCGCACAGGAGCGCGGTCTACATTGTATCGACGCCACTTGCCCTGATGTCACGGTAACACATGATCTTGTCATCAAACTTGTGTCACAAGGCTACTATATTCTCTATATTGGCAAAAAAGGCCATCCAGAGCCAGAGGGCGTTATGGGCGAAGTGCCAGGACATATCAGCTTAATCGAGACCAACGCCGATGTAGATGCGCTTACATTAACGCCTGAACAAACGCAAAAACTTGCAGTTTCTACACAAACAACCCTCTCGAAGTGGGATACGAACCTCGTCATTCAATATATCAAGACACGTTATCCACAGGCCAAGGTGTATATGGATATTTGTGCCGCCACGCAGACACGCCAGGAAGCGGTCGCGGAACAGGCAAAAGGGGCTGACCTGACCATTGTTGTCGGCGATCCCAAGAGCAACAATACCAACCGTCTTGTGCAGGTCTCCGAGGAATTAGCCCATGTGCCTGCTGTACGTATCGAGGACCTCTCACAACTCGACCTCGCGCTCTTACAAGGGAAGAAACGTATAGCGGTGACGGCAGGTGCCTCGACGCCGAGCCAGTTGACGCGTGAAGTCATTCGCTACCTGGAACAATATCAAGAACAGTAAAAAAACAACGGTGTGGGGAACTTGGTAGCATGACAGGGGCAAGCCCTGTCACTACTATACTTCGCGCCACTACGTGGCTTGCCACGTTTACCCATGTATGGTAGTGACAGGGCTTGCCCCTGTCATGTGCAAACCTTATGCTAACGAGGATGAATATGAAAACACTACGACAAGTAATAGGAGATGCTACCAATGGGCAACTAGCCACAATATTCCGCTTATGGGTTATGACCGGAGAACAGGACAAGCTGAGTGGAAAACAGCAACTAGAGATGCTCACAAGTAGAATGCAAACAAATCCTATTGCTGCCCGTTTTGTCTGGGAGCAACTCACAGATGATGAACGCCAAATACTTTATCGCGTTTTGCCGAACTCAGCACGTTATGGTGTGCGCTCTAGCCTTCTTCTCAAGCAGACAAAGCTCTCTCCTGCACAATACGAAACAGCATTAAACCATCTTATCGAGTATGCACTTCTTCAAGAATCTACCGACTCGTCACGCGTTGTTGCAAATACCTCTTTGGCTAAGAAACAAGCCGCACGTTCTATCGATACCATCACAATCACCGCTTTTAATGAGAGTGTGGATATGCTTTATCAGGTAAGCCGAGAATTTTTCACGCCATCGGGTGATCGGAGCAAGTGGGACCTCGATAGACTTTTAGCAACACTGCCACGACGTGCATTAGCTGATGTTATGAAAAACTATGATGTTCCCAAAAGGAAGGCCGCTTACTATTACGAGTATGATGACGCTGACATGGTTGCGGATCATCTTCTCAGCATGAACGAGCCGCTTGACTATCTTCTCCATCTTGAACCAAAGGCGCAAGAGTTGTTTATCTGGTTACGTAACCATGATGGCAAAGCAGATATTCAGGCTGTACGAGATGCTATGAAAGTGGATGATACTAAGCTTTTAGAGATGCTACGCGTACTTGCTTTACATGGCCTCGTCTTTGACAGCTTTTCCAAAGGCGTGCATGTCGTGTTTGTGCCGCAAGACCTGTATGGTAATATGAATTCTCTTCATGCTAGCAAGAAAAGCATAGAGGATGAGGGCATAGTACATGAACTTGAGACTGAGCCAGCGGCTATTCGAGTTGGTGAGAGCATTGCAGTGTATGATATTGCTACGCTGGTCAACACGATTTATCAGCAGACGATTGAGCCAACGCAAGCGGGCAGAGTGCCAAAGCGTATCGCTACCAAGATTCGTACCACGCTTCGTGGGCAACCTCGTTTAGATTACGAGGATGGAGATGACTACATCGAGATTTTGCTGAATGTTATGGAGTCTCTCAATATTACGCGCCTCACTGAGCCATCATTTCAAGATAGTAAGCCTGCTTACGAGATAACACCTGCCATCGAAAAATGGGCACAGAAATCCCTCATTGAACAGACGCATGCATTGATTTCCTATTGGCTTGAGAATTTTGCGTGGCGTGATGTTTATGGTGTCAACTATAGTTCCTGGTCCACGTACTCCTGGGATGTCTCTAGTGGTCGTAAAGCACTCGTGAAACACCTGTATAACTATATACCTGGACGCTGGTACTCTATTGACGCACTCTTACAAGAAATATGGCGCGAGGATGCATTTGCGTACCGCTCCACCACATCGTTGTATGGACGTTCTACGAAAATCGTCAGAGATGCCAATACGAGAGAGAAGTGGAATCGGTGTGAGGGTGAGGTCTATCGTGGCATTCTGTCTTCGACACTGCTTGAACTAGGCTTTGTGGATATCGGTTATACACATCCTGATGCATTAAGCTCAAATATAGCCATAAACCCTGACTACTTTATGATTACAGAGCTTGGTTACAAAGTACTGGCGTTAGGTACCCCTGGCATAGAGGGTCAGGAAGTGGAAGCGCAAATTTCGTCGCGTGGTCTCGTGATACAACCGAACTTTGAACTTTTATTACTACAACCTGACCTGTCGATTCTATACTCGTTGTTGCCGTTCGCGCAGGCGAATCAACTTGGTTTAGTGAGTCGTCTCACGCTTACGAAGGCATCCGTCCTGCGTGGCTTGCAAGCGGGCAAAAACGTGGATCAGATACTGCATATTCTGCGAGAGCATAGTCAGAAAGAATTGCCCCAGAACGTTGAATATACGCTCCATGATTGGACGAAAACCTTTAAGAGTGCGAACATTTCGCAGGTACTCTTGTTCGAGGTGTCAAGCGAAGATGCGGGGCAGATACTCTCGGTTATTCCATCATTGCAGGAACTCGGCGTGCGACAACTTGCACCATGCATCTTCGCGGTAAATGGGAGTATTAATCTGCAAACGGTGCGTAAAGAGCTTGAGAAAACAGGCGTCTTTGTGCATATCAATGGTGATATCTTTTCGCGCCCCAAGAATCCCTATGAGTCCTATGTCACCTACGGCAGGTATTAATCAACTGAATAGCCTGTTCGCGTGCATCCAGACGAGTAAGCGCAATGACTTGCTGAAAGATGGTATGGCGCAACAGGCTAAAGCGTAATGCATCCTCTTGAGTTATATTCCCTTCGTGTGTTTGCTCGAATCGCCGCAATTTCAACACAAAAAACGCTAAACGCAACAACTCGAAGCGGCGTATCTGTTCTGCTGTCACCAACTGGCTATTTATTGGAAATCCCGCGAGCGAGACAACATCATCATGTGCAAACTGGCTTGAACCAAGAGTCATGCTACCTTCTCCTCTGATATATAACAGGTATTCATAGGAACCAGATTATACCATTCGATACATTAATCAGGATACATCGGTCCCTACAACGTATCCGCACTCATTTGTTAAACAGTGTTATCGCATCCTGCGGGTGGAGTGAGGCATCGTGTCTGTAACAATTCGTTTACCCCAACGTGTACCCCTACCCCCACCCAGGACGCGATACATCGGTCCCTACCACACTGCAAAGTATACGTCTTGCAGGGATGTTCTCAGTGGAGAACCAGTAAGGGTTCAGTTAAGAAACAAGCAAGCGTTGTTGCTGTTTAACAACAACATTCAATACGGCTATTGTGGTCCAAGCAATGTATGGCGAATCAGCGTCAGGTGTGTCAATGGTCCGAGACCACCAGGGACAGGCGTCAGGAATGATGCAACCTCTTTGACCGCAGGGAAGTCAACATCACCCACAACCTTACCATTCACCGAGTTAATGCCGGCATCTAGCACAACTGCCCCTGGTTTGACCATATCCGCTGTAATCAGAGCTGGGCGTCCAACGCTCACAACAAGAATGTCTGCGTTACGCGTAATCTCGGCAAGATTCTGCGTGTGCGAGTGGCAGATTGTGACCGTTGCGTCATTGCGCATCAACACAAGTGCGATTGGCTTGCCACCAACATTGCTGCGGCCTACAATGACGGCGTTTTTTCCTGCAATGGGAATATTTGCGTCACGTAGAACTGTGAGCACGACATCAGCAGTCGAAGGGATAAAGCTAGGAAAGCCAAGGAGCAGATTACCTGCATTGCTCGCACCCAGTCCATCTACATCTTTTTCTGGACGTAGCACATCCGTCACAATGCGCTGACGTATATGTATCGGTAAGGGCAACAATAGGACAACGCCATCAGTATTCGTGTCGTCATTGAGCGTTGCGACCTCGGCACGTAACTCCTCTTCGTCTATTTCAAAGGGATAGGCGAGCGTGGCACATCCTAAGCCAATGGAACGGCAAGCACGTACTAGCTGTCGGCTATATACCTCCGCGGCGGCGTCATGCCCCACAATAATCTGTGTCAGACGCGCCGAGTGATGGTGTAGCGAGCGAAATTGGATTGCTTCACGCCGTAATTCCTCGGTCAATTGTGTTACCAATGGTTGGCTATCGTAAATGATTGCAGACATACTTTTTCGTTTCCGTGCTTCTCGATTTCTGTGAATCATATCACATCATTCTGTAGGGACCGATTCATCGCGTCCTTCTGACAATCAACCGCCGAAGAGGACGCGATGAATCGGTCCCTACAGAATGATGTCATCATGCACCAATTGGGGGGTAAAAGTGGCAAAGCGTGTCGAAATGCGTTACAATGCCCCAAAGGTAGACTTCGTAGTGAGATTTGGACAGAGTTGTTTACGTCTACTAGTAGCCATTTTGTACTATGTACACAAGACAGAGAGGATTTTATGGCGAGTGACAGTTCATTTGATATAGTATCGCAGTTCGATGAGCAGGAGTTGCTCAATGCCATCGATCAGACGCGACGCGAAGTGCAGACGCGGTTCGACTTGAAAGACACCAAGACGGACATCGTGCATGCGAAAGAAAATATTACGATTGTTACCGATAGTACAATGACATTGAAAAGCGTGCGAGACATTCTTGAGTCAAAAGCTGTTCGACGCAATCTCTCACTCAAGATTTTTAAGATAGGCAAAGAAGAGAATGCGGCAGGCAATAGAGTACGTCAGGTGATCGAATTGCAGCAAGGTCTTACGACGGAGCAGGCAAAGGAGATCAGCAAGTACATACGTGAAAATAGTCCAAAGGTAAAGCCGCAAATCCAAGGTGATGCAGTACGTGTGGTCGCGAAGAGCCGTGACGAACTGCAAGGAGTAATCACATTGCTCAAACAAAAAGATTACCCTGTGGCCTTGCAATACATTAACTATCGAGGGTAGTTAATGTGGAGGTCCAATATCGTGCTCTGTTCCCACACAAGGTGTGGGAAC
>CAXTWV010000151.1:5604-9858 GCA_964248005.1 uncultured Ktedonobacteraceae bacterium
TTCATCTCTTTCTCTTCTTTCTTCTCTTTTTTTTTTTTTTATATTTTTATTCTCCCCCACCTCCACAAGGAAATTTTCAGGTACTTTAGTACCAAAGCTGTGTTCAAGCGAAAGAATTGTAGTACCCTACCCTTACTAGCGACATCTGCATATCATGAGAAAGTGACGCCTTCATGCCTGGGAACCAACAAGCCTTTAGTACAGCGATCAACGCCGCCGACCGTTTTCGTTGGGATAGCCAATGGATGGAAGCGGCACAAGAGTATCAGCGAGCACTGGCGGAGTTTCCTGATGATGCAACGGCACGCGGTGGTTTGGGATTTTGCTACATGCAGACGAAGCAGTGGCAGCAAGCACTGAACGAATATGAATACATTCTCAAGCGTGACTCAAGCAACGTCATTGCGTTAAGTAAGACAGCAGAACTGTACGGCATTCTCGGACGACGCAACGATGCTTATAGGGCGTATCTTCTGCTCGCGGACTTGTATTCACAGGCCGGGCAAGGAGCGCGTGCAGAGGCGGCATGGCAAAAGACGGTACAACTGGCACCGGATAATCCAGAGCCACATGAGCGACTCGCAACATATTATTTTGAGAAAAAAGATATTGCATTAATGATACAAGAGCGTCTAGCTGCTGCGCAAGGATATTTTGCTCGTAACGAGCGCGGGCTAGCACGAATGCAATGCGAAGAGGTGCTTCGTGCGGATGTACAGAATGCGCAGGCACAGCAGCTCCTAGTACAAATAGCAGGTGGACAAAGTACTTCCTCTGGCCCACTAGCACAGGGGGGAGCACATCCAACACAAGTATATACAGGTCCATTGGCATCTCCTGAACGTGTCGATCAACCTTTGGTTGAGCCAACGACAACAGGAACTATTAGCGGAGGGAATACTGGCATCATGGGTAATATGGGTAATGCAAGCAACTATGGCGGGGCAAATTATGCAGGGGCACCCCCTGCAATGGCTGGGGGGAATGGGAATATGGGTGGACAAAATCCAAATGGACGCGCACGCATCACCGCCAATCAAGTGACTGGCGTGCTGAAACAGGCGCAAACATTTCAGGCCCAGGGGCGTTTTAATGATGCTATTAACCTCTGCGAGCAAATCATGGAAAGCGGCATTGACCGTCCTGATGCACGCTATTTTCTTGGCTGGCTCTACCAGGAGCAGCAGCGCTGGGAAGACGCTATTCGTCAGTTCCAGTTGTTGCTCAATGACCCCGACTACGCGCTCTCTTGCTACTATGCACTTGGACAATGTTATCGCGCGAAAGGCGATTTACGTACTGCCGCCGTGCATTTCGATGAGGCGGTTGATCGCGTTAATTTAGATGCATTGACCGTTGAGGAGTCCGATCAACTGGTGCAGTTGTGCCAGGAAGCAGCTGAGGCACACCGTGCGCTAGGTGAGCAAGAGCAAGCTCTTACCGTGTATAATGCGTTGCTCGGCTTCTTGCACAGTAGAGGATGGAGTGACAAAGTAGCACAGGTTGAGTTTATGCTACAGCAAATGCAGAATGCACCTCAGTCTGCGCCACCAACGCGTCCATCGGCACCACAAGGCAATGGTGGATATGCAATGCCAGAGCAAACGTTGCAGCAACCGCTTTCGGATGCCGCAACACTCTCATTTAACATGGGACAGCAAAGCCAGCCGACGATGCAACAGCCACTAGCACCTCAGCAGCCTGTGCCACCAGCACCACCAACACAGATGGTTCCAGCGTCCAATCCAAGCAACGGTGTTGGCGAGCTTCCTGACTGGCTAACTGGCATTCTCAGCGAGGCCGATAAAGCTCAGGTGACGAACACCCCTGCCCAACAACAGCCAGCTAAGGCATCGGTGACAGATATGCCAACGATGGAGCAACGCATCGCCCCACCTACTCCTGAAGCAACTGCTCCAAAACCACCATCCGCACCACTTGTGAACAATGTCGCGCCCGTGGAACCGCCTGCGCCACCACCTGCCTCGCCTTCCTGGTTGACAGATGATGCGAAGCCCGCGGCAAACGCCACCCGCGCATTACCGCCAGAACTGTTAGCCGTTCCATCTCCTGTACCAGTAGAACCAGTGGTACAGCAGCCACAAGTCATACCACCAACACCGGTTCCAGCCGCTTCAGTCTCTGTGCAGTCGGTATGGCAAGAGCCAATCGTGGCACCTGTTCCCGTTGTTCCAGCACCCGCACCGCAACCAGCGCAAGCACCAGTGCAGCCACCGCCTCCATCACCAATTCCAACATTTACAGAGGCATCCCTTGCCGAGCCAAAGCCGCAGTCACGTCGAGGAGCAGAAGACCTGCTTAACCAGATGGCGAGTGTCAGTTCGGATGAAGAGCTAAGGCATGTTGCTGAAACTGTTTTGACCAGTACTGCATCATTGCCAGAAAATATTCGGCTTCTGGTCGTGCGCTCCATGCAAGATATCCAGAAGTATATCAATCATGGTTTGTTGAACTCGGCAACGGAAGAGTGTTTGCGTGTGATCGACATGGCACCGCAGTATCTTGATGTGCATCAGGTGTTGTGTGAAATCTATGTGCGTCAGGGCAAGGTTGAACAAGCTACTACCAAGTACGCTATTCTTGTTGACACCTATATCGTGAACGGGCGCACTGAAGATGCCATTGAGACCTATCGCCGCATTCTGCAATTAGAGCCAAACAACCTGACCTATCGCATGCGCCTGATTAACCTGTTGGCGACACAAGGCAACAAAGAAGACCTGTTGCGCGAACGCACTCTTGCGGCAGAGTCTTATCTGCGGCTTGGCTATATGGATCGTGCGCTGACCGAGCTTGAGCAGGCATTGCAGGAAAGTCCAACCAGTGTGCCGACGCGTTTGAACTATGCATTAGCATTGCAAAAGCTTGGACGTTCACAACAGGCTGTGACCGAATATCAGCGTGTGTTGCAGATCGACCCGCGCAACCTGACTGCTCTTGTACGTTGGCATGTCTCGATGACAACCACTCCTGGTACCTCACGCTCGACCATTCTCGAAGTGTTGTCGCGTGTGTGTTGGCAGTTGCGTGGCGAGGGTCAGAAGCACTACGATATCGTTGCCCGTGAATACACACAGGCCGCGGATATGTACCCCAATAATGCTGATGTAATCTATTCGCTTGGACAGATTCATCAACAAGCTGGCAATTATGATAAAGCTATTGACGCCTACACACAGGCGATGCGTGATAGCAATGTAGAGGTGCTGGCTCGCACGAGTGCCGCCAATTGTTTCCTAGCGCAGGGCAAACCAGAGGCCGCAATTCAACAACTAGAGCAAGCTTTACAGAGTGTGCGCCGCTCACCAAACGCGATAGATCCTAGTGTCTGGGCGGCTCGCCCACGTGAAGCAGGCGAAGAGCATCAGGCACCAGAGGTGGAACTCTCTTTGATGCTGGCAAAAGCCTATGAGCGCACAGGGCGACACGATCAGAAAGAAGCTATTCTACGTCAGATACGGCAGGCACGTCCTGGACAGGATGAGGTAGCTCCCGCACTCACGGAGATTTCATCTCGTCAGGGTGATGTCCCTGGCGCGTTACAAGAGTATGCCGATCTGGTGAAGCATTATCGCACTAATCGTCAAACTGATAATGCACTTGGTGTCCTTAATGAGATGGTTCGTCTCGCGCCACAAGACCCACGGGCACATGCGGACCTTGCGGATATCTATGTCTCGCGTGGACATCTCGATGAGGGTATTGCGGAACTACGCTTGCTAGCGGATATCTATCTGCGCCGTAATCAACTTGAATCGGCTGCGGATGCGCTACAACGCGTTGGAAGCATCTATGCGGAGATAGGGAACAACGAAGAGGCACTGGCAAATCTGCGCCGTGCGGTTGAACTAAATCCTACCTCAATGGAGCTACTGCGTGAAGTTGTCAGTTTCTGTCTCCAACTCTCGCGTACTGTTGACCCCTCATACTCGAAGGATGCCGCGAAATATCAGGCCATTATCGCGCGTCACTACTTTGATACTCAGCAAGTGAAGGAGTCGGTGGCGGCGTTGCAGCAGTTGATCACAATTGATCGTAGCAACTACGAAGCCTACGACCTGCTTGGACAAACCTATCAGTCCGTGGGCGAATATGAGCAGGCAAGTCGTGTCTACCGTAACCTCGCCAAAGTCGCGCCCCAAAGCGACATCGCACGTGAACGCTTGGCGACTTTACAAGAGTTGCGTACAAAATAAAACATCCGAACTGGATGAAGAACGGCCTGCCAGCACG
>CAXTWV010000151.1:9868-11425 GCA_964248005.1 uncultured Ktedonobacteraceae bacterium
ACACCCTCTGTTTATAAACACGGCCCGCCAACCCCCGGTGCTGGCAGGCCGTTCTTCATCCAGTTCGGATATTATGCTGCTAATAAACGCTCGACAGTGTTGAGTAGATCATCCAACTCAAAAGGTTTGTTCAGCCCAACCAGATTACGCTTGCACACCTCTTGCGTAGGGAGATGCGCACTCATGATAATTGTGGGCGTGTCCTTCAACGGGTACAGAGATTTCAGCATATCATAGAGTTCGAGACCATTCATATTAGGCAAGCGATAATCAGTTATCACAAGACTAGGCTTTATAGTATGTATAAGCTGTAGTGCCTGAAAGCCATCAGTTACTAACATCGCTTTATACGGTGTTTCCTGTGAGAGTGCCTCGACAAGAAACGTGCCGATACTATCATCATCTTCAATAACAAGAATAACAGGTATATGTATATCTATAACAGATTGTTCGTTTTGCTGGTTTATCATAACACACTCCAAATGTCTCAATACAAACCCCACTATGTAACACTTAGTAATACGTTTCAAATGATTAGGGAGTCTCGCTTAGACATTGTAATATGATTAATGTTTGCTTAGTGTACGATTGGAAAAGGTGAAAATGGCGGATGAGATTTATGTGTTTGGCTATTTAGTACTACATAAACCTATAGGCTTTGCCTATTAAATTGATACATGCTATACTCCAATTTAATGTTTAGGACTGATGTTTAATACAACTTCAGTTTTGGTAATGAAAACAACTTGATTATATCAAACTGCTTATTATGGAGTAAGATATGGCTTCTTATGATCGAGCAAAATATAAGACTCATCGGAGAAGTGCTGATGATACTCGTCCTGAGTGGAGATTTCAGCAAGAAGGCGAAAGCCGAAAAGAATATTTAAAACGATATCAACGCGAGTATCATAGACATGAATGGTATCCAGAGCATAGAAACGACCGCATACAGGAAACGAAGGATAGACGCGCGGAGTTACAAGAGTGGTATACAGGTTATAAAGCTACCTTGCATTGTAAAAATTGCCAGGAGTGGCGTTCAGAATGCTTGCAATTTCATCATAGAGACCCCAAGCAAAAAATGTTCAATGTAGGACAGTGGGTCAGAAATGGTGTATCTTTGGAGACGCTCAAAGCAGAGATTGAAAAGTGCGATGTACTGTGTGCTAACTGTCATGCAGTGGAAACACAAAACCAACGATATAAAAAGAAAGGCATACAATATCAATAAGGCTTTGAGCAAATATTAGTTTTTCGGAAAGTTGAATTACCATCTTGCCAAAGTAGTTGGCTTGTGGTATATTATATTTCGCAAGCCGATGTAGCTCAATGGCAGAGCAATGCTTTTGTAAAGCATTTGTTGGAGGTTCGATTCCTCTCATCGGCTTTTCAGTATGTCTAGTATCGTCTCATATGGTCTGTGAAGCCGCGTGAGACGCTTTCATTTTTTTCTGTATGTAGTAATGGTGTAGCAACGCATGAAAACATACTCCTAATACGTATAAGATATTTTGTGACGCCCAAATGAGTCAGTACAAGATATACAGTAGCCCT
>CAXTWV010000152.1:0-11395 GCA_964248005.1 uncultured Ktedonobacteraceae bacterium
ACTTGCGAGACAAGGACAGGAACATAGCGAGCAGTTCGCTATACAACATATGTAGCTAGGGATAACACAAGTAGGTGGAGAAGAAATAAGTAAGGACGCTATACAACGTTCTTACTTATTTCTTCTCCACCTACGGCACCATAGAAAAAATGTTTTTATTGTTCTAATGGATACATTTTTACAGCAGAGCCGTACATCATCTCTGGTGTTTGTACGTAAGCGGTACCAACAGGCAGTTGCTCTATACGTTCAGAAAGTTCCTGACCCTGACGTGTCCGAATGAACCCTGAAACTTTGCGTGACTCTGGATAGTTCATACGAAAGATCACTTTTGATCCTGCATTGCTCAACACATCAGGATGAAAATCGGCTAACCCTTGGCTAGCTACAATCACAGCAATACCGAATTTACGTCCTTCCTTCATAAGTTTGGGCAGTGTGATATCTTTCGCCAGACGATGTGCTTCATCCAGCACAATAGCAAGTCGAAGTCGATCCGCATAGCCCCAGTGAAACATATCTTTGTAGAGCTTGCGTAACATAAACGCTCCCGTTACCATTTGCAATGTTTCTGCGAATAAATTGTGCAAATCAATAACCAAGCCACTACGAACAAGCGTTAGCAGGTCAACGGCATTTTCGGTTGGACGAAAAAGATTCATTTCGAGCAATGGACGACAGCGAGCGGTCACATTGGAAACGTGACGTAGACGCTCGTTCTCCTCGATATACTTCATCACCTCGTGAAGAGTGGGATAGCTAAAAGGTTGTTTCTCCATGTACTCCTGCTCGTCGCTAAAGCCTCGCGCTTTATAGGCATCTCGAATAGAGGTATAGACAACATCCTTTTGCATCTCGCCCAGGTTAGCGACATAGGCGAATATTTCTGATATAGCAACCGTGTTTGCCATCCATCCACTTTGTCCATTCTCTTGCGTACACTCGAATGGCGAAAAGGGTAATCCTTTGGCGGCATCTAATACATGAGGTCGAGTTGAACGTACAAAATCTCCTTGTGCATCCGCGAATTGACCATGAAAATCGAGAACGAGTGCGGGCACGCTTTGTCTAGCGAGTTCAGATAAGATACGTGTCACGGTCCATGACTTTCCCTGCCCTGGAATGCCAAGCACGAAAAGATGAGGGCTTCCCTTTACCCCAGGCTCCCAGACAACTGGCACGTCAGAAGATTCTCCAAGAGGAACAGCTACCTGCTCATTTACATGAGGAGCTTCGTCTTTCTTTACTGCTCCATCATCTATAGGCAGTTGCGCTGATTTTGCTTCTGACATATCCGGTGGTTGTACAGGGGAAGGTCTTGGAGGACGGACAATAGGTCGCTTTTCCGTTGGCTCATCATCCTCTTCCAGCACATCTACTGGTACTTCATAGCTTGACACTTCTTTCACTGCCGGCACGTGAGGGATGGGTTGCTGATAGGCAAAATTTGTAGAAATCGTCGTTGTAGGAAAGAGTACAGGCTCATTTGCGAAGTCGCGTGTAGTGAGCAACGTAATCTTGGCGTTACCGATAAGCAAGGGCTTATTTCTTGGCTCATCGTCAAGTTTGACCACATAGCCTTCGTAGGTGGGTCTGAATTCCAGGCCGGTTTTCTCAAGCCGCGTTATGTGTTCCCAAAAGGACGTTTCGGCCTCACTATCGAACAATTTATAACGGCGCGAACGCTCAAAGTAGAACCTCAAAACATTCGCTAAATAGGAGCGTTGGAGGGCACCATCGATCCGCTTCACGTCAAAGAATCGGTTTTGCATAGCCTGCGCTGATCCCTCCATTTGTAATACCATATCCTCTGCGAGTTGTTCAAGAGGAATGTTTCCTCTACGCCATTTCACCTCGATGAAGACAGCCTCCACAATATTACGCTTCAAAGAGATTAGCACAAGGTCACAACGGCGCTCACCTCGTGCGGATTTACCTGAACCAGTAGTTGAGAACAGGCGTGGATAAATATCTATAGGAATAAGTACAGCTTGGCGTAACCTGTGATTTTTTTGCAACCATGCTGTCACAACACCTAATCCTACTGCCGCAGCAGCGTTCGTACTCGACTCGATTGCATCGAGGGCAAGACGACCAGAAATGGTTTTCAGATAATGCAGCAAATGACTGACGCTCTCATCAATAGCTGAAAAACCGAGTTCGTCCATAGCCTGACTCAGCAATGCTTCAATCTCCTCGTGCCACGCCGTTGTCACCATCATGCGATGTCCAAGCCCATCTGTGAAGTCTGGCGAGTAGTCCAGCACGTATTTTCGTGCCACGTTGTCGAGACCGGGCTGATGCGGCGAGTCGTAGTAGTCAAGCGTAAAGAAACGGTCTAGCGTAACGACCCAATTTGTATTTGTGTGCAATCGCTCTAGCAGGTCGCGCTTCTTTGCGTCGAGATGTACTTCCAAGACGGGTTTTGTCTTTGCGGGGCCTCCGAGAAGATAGCCACCTGCATCGAGTAATGAAGCGTGTAATTCAAGACATGTCTCCGTATATCTTGGACCTGCTGGATGTGGTTCTGGTTTACGTATGCCTTCCGTCACAATACTATGTCGCCAGAGCAAACCGTCGTTATCAATGGTGAACTGTGAGACAAAACGATTGATCAATCCGTACAACGAAAAGCTACCAGTTGTATCATTTCCTTCTGCTTGAGATAGCGATGACACGATTCTTGGCTGAGTAAAATTTGTGACAACCGCGATATGAGCTTCAGGAAGTAGAGGCTTTTGTTCGTCCAGTTGGCTCAACGCTCGTGTTGTTACAGTCAAACCAGGCAAGAAATGATCCGAACTTTTGCCATATTGCTGGTCAATCTGCTGCTGCCGTATCTGCTCGAATGCATCAAATGTACTTTTGCTTCTGTCTCCCGTATAGGCAATAATTTGAAAGGTGGGTAAACGTTCGCCTGATATATTTTCATCGTTCGCACGAATAGTGATAAACTTTTTTATGGCATCGGCAAAGAAATTACCACGATCAGGGTTAAGGAGCGTGGTCACAAGTGTTTCCGCATATGGATGTGACTCATGAAACTTCACAAGATTCAGAGTTAACTGCTCTGGCTGCACATCTTCAGTACTCATTTGCTCCACGCCCGTATCAAGAATGTGGGCAATGTCACTAAAGCGGCGGTATGGGTCTGACACACCCACGGGTAGTGAGACACCATAGAAGAAACGTAAATTTTGAAAAAAGGTGAATGTTGTTGAGGATGCTGTATGGTATGCAAATGCTGGCACATTAACGGGGGCGAGCAAACGCAGATTTGGTAAATCAATGCTGAGTGCGCGTTCTCGTGCTGGCTTATTCTGCAGTTGTTTCTCCCACTCTCGTAAGAGTTGTGTATAGCTTGCGAACCAAGCTGCCCGTAGAGGATGTGTTGGTAAGAGAATCACTGCCTCTTCTACCGCTTCACCTCTTCCTATATGTCGAATAAGCAGGGTGTCGAGGGAAAGAGCTTCGCGTAATTCGGCTACCCCACATTGAAGTTTCATCAGATTGTCAATGAGTTCATGATACACTTGTGCATATCGTAAGGCAGTGGCAGCAAGTTCGGGTGTCCAATCAGCAACTTCGATCACCGAACGCATATCTGATTGACGCAGACGTTTGAAAAACGTTTCGCGTACTCGCCAAAAAGCGGCCCAATACGCCACCCGTTCCTCTTGTAGAGGAAGTGCCTGGAAATCTTGATCTTTAACTGGTTTAATCTCATCAACATCGAGCATGAAACAGCCACTTTGTCGTGGGTCAGCGAGAACTCTTTTTTCTAACGTGAGCAAGGTTCTATTCATGCCAACATTGAGCATATCTTTCTCATTGAGGCGTACACGAAAGTATTCCAGGTCTTTGCTTAGCCATTCTGGATCGGTCTCGGTCAGTTGTGTCACCTTCTTATTATTGATGAGATACTCGATGCGTCCAAATGCCAATGTTGGTGTCGAGAGGATACTTTTTTTCGACTGATCAGGCCGTTCGCCGATAACATCTTGTACAAGAAAAAACTCTTGACTATCAGCAAAAATCGGTTCGGATGTTTCTGGATGAAGAATTTCGCGTCCATCCGCACTTACAGGCATAATTCTGACACATACAGCATAATCGGGCGGCTCTTCAAAATCCATGTCAAGTTTGATAGTAATGTTTCGTCTTTTTCCAGCAATACTACTTTCATAAAGAGCATTTTCAAACTTGTTGCTCTCCTGCTCATCGAGGGCTTCATCGGACTCGTTGTCATTCGCAGCAGGGACAATGCCGATATGCCAACGATCAACATCTTTTGGAAGGATAGGGTCGGTTTTCCAGCGCACTATCATACTTTCTTTCGCACCGTAGCGAGCCAACAAACTGCCTTTTGCACCGTCGGGTTGAGCAAGACGACAAAAGAGTTCAACTTCACCTGTCGATTTCAAGAAAGACGTGATACTCACCGATTCTAAATCGCTCGGATTCACAGCAGGAAAGACCCAGCGATCAAAGGTCAAGGTTGGCTCTGTAGCTAAGGCTTGTGACCATGTACGAACATCATTCATCGCGTATTTACGAAAGAAATTTTCTAAAGCAGTAGTAGTAGCACTATCCACTTTAATACTTTGAATACGTTCACGTGTCGTTGCACCCAGTTTATTTGGACGAGACAACGCTTGTGTACATTCTCGGTTTCTATCAAGACGAGCGACAAATCCATTATCAGCATCCACAATTAGCCCAACGCGCCATAGCTCTAGCCCCGGTGATATAATTTCGTTACTCTGCATATGGTGTAGCAGTGCAAGTGCAAAATCGAGGCGACGCTCGTCACTCATACCAGACAATCCGCGCAACCTGTTCATCACAGATTTCATAATCGTTGCGAACTCTGGCGAAAGTTCGTCAGTAACACGTTTCAAGACAAGCGCGTGTAATACTCTTCCATCGATGAGCGCGAACGAGTTGGCAATCGAACTAGAGGCTGCATCGACAAGATCAGTAGCAATAAACAAACAAAGCCGCTCTTGCTTACGGTTACGTATCTCAATAGCCTTATCCGTTGTGATGAATAGCATATTCTCTTTCGTCTTCTCATTGCTTGAAGCGAGAATGTGAAATGCAACACCCGTGATAAGGTGTTTTTTTTGTATATAGTGACAGATAGTAAGAGCCTCAGTATGACTGAGAAAATCTACACGCGCACAATGACCTGCTTCGGTATCTTTCATGCATGCGACAATTTCGTTCGCCACTATCTCTATTTGTAGTGTATCTGTAGCAAACATGTCAATCATACTTACACTCCCACTTTTTCGGATAATTTGCTTGCATAAGGAGGATACAAGCGTTGTACAGTAAAATCATCTGAGAGATCATGAAAGATACCCATCTGCCGCAAGCGTCGTAGCATCGCACGGAGGTTATCCCGTGCCGCGGCTGCATATTCCGCGCCCTTAAATGGTGCAGGAGGTCGGTCCACAAGGATACCAAAACGCTCTTCCAGGAATTGCAAAAACTCTTGTAAGCGGATTGGAGGTACCTCCTGCCCTTTTTCTCCCTTTGTTTCTACTGGCATATAACGAGCGGCGGCTAACTGCACAAGTACCGCAAGCAAATCATTGGTAGGAGCGTAACGCCATGACTTGCGATTGACTGAATTTCCCCTCAGAACTCCGTGATTCTTCTTTAAGCCTCCCACACTCCAGTACCATTGAATAAATTTGCTAATAGCCTCTTTTTGCTGACCTTCTACGAGCAAGCTAACAACCCGTTCGACACTTCCATCAGCCCCACTCACAATTGCATCGAACCAGTCAAGTGCTTCGTCGCTGTTGTCTTCTCCTTCTTGACTATTCGCTTCACGAATCCTATCCTCATCAAAATTGGCTAAAGCTTCAATCCCAAGACTAACAAGAGGATCATCTCGTAGTTGAAGTAGTCTTTGAAGATATTCGCCCCCTGAAAGATCTGAAGACAACATCTTATCGATACTTGCCTTATAACGTGGCTTATTCAGTTTATCTACATATACATCTAGCTGCCTCAGTAACAAATTGGAGAAAAGAAATTGTTGATATGACTCGATATCTCGACGAACACAAGAGCGAGCCATTTCCAAACTATACCCTGATGAGGCTTCTGTAAAATCAAGGTAAAGCTGTGGTGATGAAATTCCAACGCTGTCACACATAACAATAGGCAGCTCATCAGGATTTTGTACTAGCTCATTCACTGAATGTACTAGCTTGAGCGTGTAGTTGAAGAGTTCAAAATTGATAAGAGAAAGCAAATGATAAGTAAACGCTTGAACAGGCATCGAATCATAGTATGTAAAGAGGTAGCGATAGATGTCTGTAGCAAATTCTTTTGTTAATACGTGACAGGGGCTTAGAACATTGCTCTCTCGGCTCTTTTGTCCAGGTCTTGTATTTTCAAATCCATCTAAAAATGCAATAGAAAGTCGTGCAAGCGTATCAAGCTGAGAGAAACCATCATACGTACCTCCAAGTTCAGCGATACTGCCAACCGTAATACCTTTTCCAAAAACCATTTTTACAAACTCTCTGAGTCTGTCGTCCGCACCCATTCGCTCACGTAATACTTGATATATAAAAGTATCCGCGCTCCTTTGACGGCTCCCAGCAGCTGGAAAGCCTGGTTTATGCGCAAGTAACGAATATGGAACAATAGATGTGATTTGCTCGCCAGCACTAGACCGCCCAACTCCACCAACTGTAATCAGCGTGGTACGAACAAGCCGTTCAAGGACTTTCCGCCCTTCTGCATCGTCAAAGCCTTCAAGAGCAGGATGATGTGCAAGAGAATCTATAAATTTCTGTATTTCTGTTGGTTTATTTATCTGTCTAGCTTTTCCTCTCCCTTGCGCGAGAATAGTGAAAAACAGCGAGGGAAGGAATAAATCAATATCGAAACTATTCAGCTCTATGGTAGATACCTTTGGGAACTTGACGCCAACGATATCTTTTGGCAACTTTACTTTCATTTTTCTACATCCCTCTACTTTAAGCGTGTACGTACTATCTTGCCATTCTCTTGCGCGACGCGATGCACTTTGTACTGATTTTCGATTAAGATGAGGTCACGTGTCTCGCGAAGCAAGAGCGTGTCTTTGAAAAGTTTCAGGTCTTCCAATAATGGCCTAAACTCAGGAGCGGTTGGTTGCAAACCATCAGCCATTTTCATAAGTAGCTCGAACAGGTCTAGTGTGATCTCTAAACGCGGCGTCCCTGAATGCTTGTGTATCAGCACTAGATGCGCGGGTAACTGCTCAACCATATTTGTGTCTTGTGAGGCTTCGATGCGCAACTCAAAATCCTCTATAGGAAGTTGTTTCAATACCACAAGCTGCTGCTCCTCTGATGCACTCACCTTGACGCTTAACTTCTCCTCTGGAACATCTTCTATAATGCCATCTGAACGTAAGATACCAAGTGCTATCTCTTCAAGAAATACAGCGACTCCTTCATCGGCAAATCCATCATCCAATAATGTCACAAAATCTTGTGCATATTGATATGGCAGCAATGTCTTCCAATAAATCCTGGGAAGCGAAGGCGAAGTGTTGTTTTGAGCCTCCTGTCCTGCTTTCTCACCCTCGAAATACAGGCGACGCTTAAAAGCCGCCATCCACTCATACTCATCTTGAAAACGTTGTGGGGCTAAGTCTGTTTTATCTGTAAACAGATAACTTCTTATCTCAGCATCGTTTATCGCTTGATGGAAATGCAGGAAACGGTCAAGGTGCGGATGAGGAAAGCGTCCAGGATCAAGGGGCATCAAATCGGTAAGAAGTTCATCACTCTTCTCGATAGGTGCGAATGCAGATTGCCAATAGGTATGCGCGAGAAGCGACGTTCCTGCATCTATATTCTCATGTGCCGCATGTATCTGTTCACAGCTTTTGTTACTCGTTACAAGGTAGGCCAATGCTGAGCGCAAGTCACGCATGGTAGTATGACGTTGCTGGCGTAAATGAGAGAGCAGAAAGAGAAATTCAAGACGCTTTGCGATCTTTGCTTCACGTAAAGCTATTGCATTATTGCGAATCGGACATACTGTTTGTGCCGCGCATTCTTCACAAATACTCCACTTCTCAGGATTCACAAGACGTTTTAAGACCTGACGAAATACGGAAAGTTCTCTTCTCTCAGGCATTGTCACAAATGCACGTTTCTTTAAGTCAATTACCCACACAGACGAAGACATTACTTTTTGATCGTTCCGTTTCTCTAACTGTTTCGCCACCCAAGGAAATACCTCTCTTTTGCGCGAAAAATAGTCCTCCAAACGTCCATCATTGATCGCAACAAGGAGCGTGAGTGATACGGATGGCTCGGTTGCGCCTTGTAACTCATGAAGTTTTTTCCCCAGTTGCTCGTCTGCGCTTAAACCTGCGTGTGACTCTGATGCATCATAGCAGCTACGGAAGGTATGCCCTTTATACTCCCATTCCCAGCCACTAGGGTCTGACCTTTCTTGTTTTTGTACGGCCTGTCTTCTCTGTAACTCTTGTTGTATCTGCTCTAAAAACGCGGTTTTACCGTCACCGGGATTACCAGAGAGAAAGACAACCTTTGGTCGTTGCTCGAAGATTGCTGGTAAAAGCTTTTTATCAAGAGCTGTTGGCACATATGTTTCTTTGACAAACGGCGTATCCAGTCCTCGGTTATTCTGATTCCCAACATCGCTGTTACGATAGAGACTACGCACGTTCTTGACCCATGGATTCACCTTGTTTTGTAATTTGGGTGCGACCTCTGGCTCTTCGACTGCTACAAAAGCGGTTTGTAGTGCTTGTCGCAATTGTTCGAGTGAACGAGGACGCTCATCGGGATTGTTTGCCACAACATGCAATAAGACATGAGCTATTTTTCGTATTTTTTCATCCGTGATCTGTTCGAGTGAAACAGAAACACGCTTACCAAGCTTGTCTATTGTGAACGGTAAATACCCAAGGAGTGCTTTAAATAGCACAACGCCTAACGAATAGCGGTCTGTTGACGGTGGAGGATCCATTGTCATTGCTTCTGGTGGTACATACAAAGGAGTACCAGCAGCTTCACCTGCTATTCCGTTGCGGATAGCGAAACCAAAGTCGATCAGTACTGGACGGTTATCTGATTCGTGAAGAATAATGTTAGCTGGCTTGATATCGCGATGCAACAACTGTTTCTGCTCAAGAATTTCAACTGCATTGAGGAGATGCTGAGCAAATGTCCACCAACGTTCTAGTGACCAGGGAAACTCTTTCTCAACCTGTTGCAGTGTAGGACCGGGTATATACTCCATTTGAACGTGTACCTCATATTGAGGCGGGTTAATAGCAAAAATATGAGGGAAGTATGGGCTGCTCAAATCGCGCATTGTCTTGAACTCTGCCTCCGCCTGCTGCAATACTTCAGAGGGACTTGTATAGTGCTTCAAAGCAAATAGGCCAAGTGATTCAAAATCCATATCACTCGCAAGATACGTACTCGCCATTGCTCCTGTTCCAAGCAGACGATGTACTTTGTAGCGTTTATCAAGCACACTTCCCTCAACAGACTGATTTGTAACTGTTACACGGCGTGCAAGATCGTTCAACTTCTTTGCTATTTCGCTTGCGACGGGAGGCGTGGCATCTTTAAGGGGCGTAAGTATCTGTTTAAAAAGCGCGGTAAGTTCGTTTGCAAGTTCAGGCGTGAGAAATGCAGACCAGCGTGGTTGTGCAGGGAATGTTATCTCGCTCTCGACAGTAGCTCGAATGTCGGTCAAAGAGGTTCCAGAGAGGCGTTCCAAAAAAACAAGCGCAAGGCTAAAGCAATCGGTTTGCGGCGTTGCGTGCTCATATCCAATTGCGAGGTCTATAGATGCATATGGGTCTTCGATAGAAAGTGTATCCAGCTTCATTGCTATCGAGACAGTGCCAATGCGAGCCGCATAAAAGTTTGTGAAGATAACTTTTGGTGACGAGCCATCTTGAACATAGAGCGTATTGGGTCCGATGGCACGATGTAGCACATTTTGCGCGTGAAATTGACCGAGAGCCTTGAAGCTTGAAGCAGCTAATGCTAGCTCTTGCACAAATTCTTCACGTGTCTCAGGCTGAGGATAGACGTACAATGAACGCCCAGTTGGAGGTACAATTGGCAGGATAAGAAAATCATCGGACCAGATACGTGGCGTTTCGACTTGAGGCACGTGTCCTATTGTATAGAGTTGTTGTAATGCGAGAAATTCACGCATGTAGAAATCGCGCATTTCTTGCTGTGCAAGCGGTTCTGAACCAAGATCATAGACCATCAGTTGGCGACGTTGCTCTGGATTGCTACTCATTTTTGCATTAAAGAGACGTACACCGGGGCGAAGCGTGGTAGCATCTTCTATATCCCAAAAATCAATCTTCGCAGGCACTTGAGGACGAGGGGAAAGATTATACAAAGCGTTCTTAATATGATTGCTGAAACTTCCTACAAGGGGACTTCCTTCCTGACTATCAAGTGCTTGCAACCGTTCGAGCACATTCCCAAGTAGAAAGATACCATTATTTGCGCGAGCATCATGAATTTGTGGTGATTGTTCAGCAACGGAGAGAATAACACCGCCATGAACAAAATATCCTGCTTCCTTGAGCGGTGTTACCCTCCACGCGATATGGCTCGCAAGAATCTTTGAGATATAATCAGCTTTAGCCAAAGGGCTGCGCGTAGAAAAACCATCTGAACGTACCCACAACTGATCAGTTCCCTGAATTTTTCCGCTCCAAGATTTTTCGTCTAAGAGGAAGACCCATCGTCTTCCAATCACAATAAAATCTATTTCATAAGAACGATTACCCGTCGGTAGCATTTTGTTGCAGATAACGATCCAATCAGAAGGTAACTGTTGCAACACCTTTGCCACATAACGCTCTCCCTCAGTAGCAAACGGTCCGGCACTTATTATATCAGCCACAAAGCTACTCCTCACTATGTCAATCTAAGGTACTATAAGGAGACAAACATTTCTAATGGTATATATTCAGTTGTTATAGCTCCAACATCTCCAAGAATGGAAGGTTATAAGTGATACATAAGCTAACATTATATAAAAAGTGTGATAAAACTATACCATAAGAAATAGGATGACACAAGTGCTTTCATGTTCCATTCGGGGCGATTTACTAGTTAAGCGTTGGCATGACAGCGGCTCTACCCTTGTTATGTGAACAACGGTAAGGCTACGGATAATGGGATTTCCTCTGAACCTTGCCCACAAATGACGCTTTTGCATCAAATAGCGCAATATTCATACTCATTCGTGTCACATTGGGACATCACGCTTAACAAAATAGTCAGGATATCTGTAGGGACCAATGTATAACGTCCACGTCCGCAATACAGACGCCAAGAGGCCCGGATAAATTGGTGCCTAA
>CAXTWV010000153.1:0-1357 GCA_964248005.1 uncultured Ktedonobacteraceae bacterium
GAGGTGTTATTCAGGCCAGAGACCGAACGGGTCTTTGAGCAGCTTATCGAACAGGCAAAGGCTAGGGGAGAGCAACGTACAGTACAGATATTGGAGATGCATCTTGTAGTATTGCGTACATGCAAAACGGATGGAATTGAGGAGACATTTGCAAGGATAAAGGAAGGTCAATCGGGGACGTAACCCCTGTACGGGTCTGATTTCATCACACCCTTTCGCCGACCTACAATGTTGCTAGGATATGAAAAACGTTTCAACATCCTTTAACGTTTGTATATCGGCGAAAGGGTGTGATGAAATCAGACCCGTACAGGAATTTCGTTATTTCTGTGCCACCGAAGGCAATTCGCTCAATGCCCCATCGACATTTTCAAGCGTTGTGGACGGCAACGTGATGTGCGTTCTCTCGATGTTATCCTGTTTGCTGAAGCGAATACGCAAGACTGACAGGAAACCTTCGATGAAAATCTTACGCGACATCTTGGATTTGCCGACGCGCCGATCCATGAAGATGATCGGAATCTCGACGATCTTGAAGCCATGCTGTAGGACGCGATGCACGAGTTCTACCTGGAAGGCATAGCCTTGTGAGCGCACGGTATCCAGGTTGATCTGCTCTAGCACGCTACGACGGTAGCAGCGATATCCTGCTGTGCAGTCGTGTACGGGCAGGCCAAGCACGATACGTGTGTAGATGTTGCCGCCACCACTGATGAAGCGGCGTAAGAGTGACCAGTTAGGTGTTCCGCCACCTTTGATATAACGTGAGCCAATTACGAGGTCCGCGCTCTCGATGGCCTTGAGGAAATCAGGTAGGTAACGCGGGTCGTGCGAGAAGTCCGCGTCCATCTCAAAGGCGGCATCGTACTCGTGAGCAATCGCATACTTGAAGCCCGCGATGTAGGCCGTACCGAGACCGAGTTTGCCTTCACGATGCAGGACGTGAACGCGCGTATCCTCTTCGGCGATCTGGTCAGCGAGATTGCCTGTGCCATCAGGTGAGTTGTCGTCCACAACCAAAATATCACTTTGTGGCGCGTTGACAAAAATCTCGTCCAGGAGTGGACGCAGGTTTTCACGTTCGTTATAGGTTGGAATAATGATGAGCGTTTTCATTCACTTTTTCTCCACTATGTGCCGCTGCAACTACCAACTCAGACTCTAGTGCTCCTGAGCGTGTCGCAACGGACAACTTATTTTCTTCTGTATTGTCGTTCCCCTCCCGATCATCCTCCAAAAACCCCTCGCATGGAACCTCAACGCATTGTGTGGCACGAAATGTGAGTAGTGCTGCTACTCCAAGTGCCAGACCAAACCAGAGCGTACACAGGCGGATCAGCAGGGTCGCTGCTCCTCC
>CAXTWV010000153.1:1457-11367 GCA_964248005.1 uncultured Ktedonobacteraceae bacterium
AAGTGAAAAAACTGTCCCTGCACGAATATTACGCGTAAACAAATAACGGCTCCACTTATTGAGGCAATATATACAAAATAACAAAAATTAGGATTGTACATAACATAACGGTCCCAAGCATATGGCGGTCACGAAGTAGGACCTCTTCGGGGCTACCACCTTCCATACGCATATAGACGAGATAGAGATAGCGGAATATACCATATAGGACTAACGGGATAGTCACAATCAGACGATGGTTCCCTGTGGTACCCTCCACTGTATAAAGGCTGTAGGCCATGATCGTTGTTGTCGCCACAATCGTAATCATCTGGTCCAGCATCGGAATACTATACTCTTTGAGTATCTGCCGATGCGTACTAGCTTGTCCCTGCAGCAACACCAGTTCATGGCGTCGTTTACTCAAGGCCAGGAAGAGCGACAGCAGGCATGTTACGAGATATAGCCAGCCTGAAATCGACACTGGAATAACCACCGCACCCGCTAGAATGCGTAATACAAAACCACTCGCGATGATAAACACGTCGATAAGCACCACATGCTTAAGCCGCACGCTATACAACGTCATCAGAATCAGATACGTGGCAATCGTGAGCGCGAAAAGCAGATTTGCCCCTCCATAGGGCGCGTAAATATCGCTGTGTGGTGCGATTGGCACGAAGAAAATCGCCACTATCAGTCCAGCACAAGCCACAAGCAGGACGCCAATAGCGGCAACGGCCCAGGATAGAGGCAATGTACCAGAGGCAAGTGGACGATGACGTTTTGTTGGATGTTGACGATCATTCTCCAGGTCAAGCAAATCATTCAGGAGATAGATTGTACTCGAAGCGAGACAAAACGTTATAAAGGCGAGTACTGTGCGCTCAAGTGATGGCACACTAAATAAACGTTGCGCGAAAATAATACCCACGAAGACCGCGAGATTTTTCGTCCATTGGCGTGGGCGCATAGTGGCAATAATAGCTTGTAGTTTCTCTATCGTGCTTGGTGTAGATGTGTTTGGCATGTGTGGTGTATTCGATTGTATTTGGTCTGTTGTTTGTACTTGTACAGAATGCTCTTGCGTTGTAACCACCTTCTTCAAGAGTCGCTCTATCCCTTCGGCATATGTATAAACAGATATGTTACTCGTTTTGGGACGTGTCAAGAGAAGTGCAGGTAACACATTGCCCAAAAGTGTCAGACGTTCCTAAACGGAAATAATTATCGCACCAATTCATGGCATGAGCCACCTGTAGGAGTCTAATTCTATTACACCCTTTTCGACAATACAAATGCTAGAGGATATATGTACACGTTTCAACGTTCTGCAACATTGTCTATTGCCAAAAGGGTGTAATAGAATTAGACCCCTACAGGTGGCTCGTGTCCACTGCAATTTAGTATGGTACTGGTATTAATAAATACGACGTTTCAAATCATTGATACGATGCAGTGTGATACGGTGCTTATCAGTACTGATGTACTTCTTATCTGTGAAGTAGCCCATGACCTTGTTGACGCTCTCACGCGATGCGCCGACCATAGAGGCAAGTTCCTGTTGTGTCATGCGGACATCAATGCGGATACCATCCTCAACCTTGGCCCCGTGTGCATCGGAGAGTTCTAGTAGTTTCTTCGCGACTCGCCCATAGACATCCAGGAAAATCAGGTCTTCTACCTGCTCATTCGTGTTACGCAACCTCTTGGAAATAACCTCTAACACCTGAATCGCAATCTTCGGATTCTTCATAATCGCGTTATGAAAATCGCTCCGTTGCAATGTATAGCATTCCACCTTTTCTACCGCGATAGCATCGGCAGAACGTGGTAAGCCATCGAGCAATGCCAGTTCGCCAAAGCATTCGCCCTTGCCGAAAACGACAAGCGAAATCTCCTGTCCGTCAGGGCTAATCAAGCAAATTTTGACCTTGCCTTCCTTGATGACGTAGAGCACTTGCCCAGGATCGTCGCGATGAAAAATAACCTCACCAGAGCGGAATGTACGTCTCTTGGCGATACTGCCCAACTCCTGTAACGCATCATCGCCAAGGTCCGCAAATAATGTAACCTGTTTAAGATAGGATGTCTGGTTATCAACCTCCATAAAAATATGCCTTTCTTCCACTATCTATGCTACACGTTTGTTTTGCATAATAGCATATTGCCACTTAACGCGCAATTAGGCATTCAGTACTTGACAATTTTTCGTAGGGACGCTGTAAAAGGCAATACCGTTTAGATAAGCGCAATTGGGTGGGATTTGGAGCACCACGGACGCCCACAAGGGGCTACCCTACTATACTCTTTTGCGTGCAAAGCACGCCATTCACGTTGAGTATAGTAGGGTAGCCCCTTGTGGGCGTCCGTGGTGTGTTTGTGGAGCATTCTCCATATTTAAACAGTATTGCCGTAAACGTGGTCCCTACGGATGAACCATGACAAATCATTCAATCCAACTATACGGGTATCCTGCGTCGTCAATATGTTGGGCGTTCGTGGTGAGCTTGAGCGGATAGAATGTATCGACCATGACCGCGAGTTCTTCGGTGCGTTCTACGCCAAGACTTTTTTCGACGGCACCTGGATGTGGGCCATGTGGAATGCCGCGTGGGTGGAGCGTAATCGAGGCACGTTCGATGCCACGCCTGCTCCCAAAGTTGCCATTGACATAGTAGATCATCTCTTCGCTATCAATATTGCTGTGGTTGTAGGGAACGGGTATCGACAGGGGGTGATAGTCGAGCTTACGCGGCACAAATGAGCAGATCACAAAGTTCGGTCCCTGGAAAGTCTGATGCACTGGTGGTGGTTGATGCACACGCCCCGTGATTGGCTCAAAGTCTGCAATATTCAAAGCATACGGATATTCATAGCCATCCCAACCAATCACGTTGAAGGGATGAAAGTCATACCAGTAACTGGTAAGCGTGTCGCCAACTTTCAGACGTACCTCGAACTCGCCACGTTCGGTATGCGTCACTAATTCTTGTGGGCGGCGGATGTCGCGGTCGCAATAAGGTGAATGCTCTAAGAATTGTCCATTATTGTTGAGGTAGCGATGTGGTGGTGCAATGGTGCCACGTGCCTCAATCACAAGAAAGGTGTTTTCAGCGTTCTTGGCATCATGAGTGAAGCGAAAGGTGATACCACGCGGAATGACGATATAATCACCCTCATGATAGGGTAACAGGCCAAATGTGCTTTCGAGAACACCCTGTCCATCATGCACGAAGTAGACGAGATCAGAGTCACCATCGCGATAGAAGTAATCCATTGTAGCAGTAGGTTTTGCTACCGCGAGCACAACATCCTTGTTGTACATAAGCACTTGTCGCCCTAAAACGGCATCACCAGCAGATGGAAGTTGGGCAGTCTTCATGTGGTGATGACGCTGAAGCCGCTCATCCCACTCTTCATGCGTATACTGCTCAATCGGGAAACGCTCGACTTTTTTGACGCGTGTCGGGGGATAGGTATAGTAAAGAATGGAGTAGTTGCCCGAAAAGCCTTCCGTCCCGAAGAGTTCTTCGGAGTATAGACCACCGTCAGGCTTACGAAATTGAGTATGTCGTTTCGACGGTATTTCGCCTAAAGAATGGTAACTTGGCATGATTGTCTCCTTTGACAATTTGTAGGGACCGATTTATCACGTCCTTCTAGGCAATCGATATCGAATAAGGACGTGATAAATCGGTCCCTACAGGTAATTCGTCATATGATTCTGTTACGCAATACGCCGATACCTTCGATTTCTAATTCTACCTCGTCGTCTTGCTGGAGCCATGGATGCACCTGCGTACCGAGTTCCAGGATGCAGCCTGTGCCAACGGTGCCGGAACCAAGCACATCGCCGACACGAATACGTGTGTTACGCGAGGCATAGGCAATAATCTCAGCAAAGCTATAGTGTATCGAGTTGAAGTTGCCACGCGACACCTCGTGTCCGTTGATACGTGCAATCATTGGCATATCATAGCGTTCGGATGCTCCCAATCCAGTGCAACGTGCGGCGAGTTCATCAGGCGTAACGAGCACAGGACCAAGTGATGTTGCGAAATCTTTGCCCTTGCCGGGACCGAGGCCGATAGCCATGTCCTTCATCTGAAAATCGCGTGCGCTCCAATCGTTCATGATCGTATAGCCCGCGATATAGCTTTCTGCCTGCTCAACTGGAATATCTTTTCCGTCACGTCCAATCACACAGGCTATCTCTAACTCGAAATCAAGGGCGTGACTGCCAACGGGATAGGGAACGGCGTTATCATGCCCATAGAGTTCACTGTTATTTGTAAAGTAGAAGGTTGGTACCTCGTACCATTCAGGTATCATCTCAAGCCCACGATTAGCACGCGCTGTTTTGACATGCTGCTCAAAGGCATAGAAATCCCGCGCCGTTGGTGGATCAGGTATCGGCGGCAATAGCACAACCTCATTGAGTGTATACTCTTCCTGTACGGGTCCTTGCGTATGCAGAATGGTCGAGGGCAATTCAGGCAATGCAAGAGGAAGCCCCGACGCAAACGGTGTATACGGAAACGTCGTTGTTGTTGTCTGTCTGGGCTGCACGGCAACCTGCGCTTTTAAAAGGCCATCAGGATCGCGCAACAATTCGAGCAACGTAGGATACTCTAACGCGACAATTGTCTGTTCGCGCAGAACCCCTGCACGTGGTTTACGTTCTCCTGTCAGGAAGGTGACAAGTTTCATGTTTAGAGATTCCCTCGTAAATCCTGTTCACGCTCTATTGCCTCGAAGAGTGCTTTGAAATTGCCTTCACCAAAGCCGCGTGCGCCTTTGCGTTCAATGATCTCGAAGAAGACCGTTGGACGAGTGACAACGGGCTTCGAGAAAATTTGAAGCAAATAGCCTTCGTCATCATGGTCAATCAGAATACCAAGTTCCGCTAATTGTTGAATGTCCTCCTCGATCTTACCCACGCGGTCCAGTACCGTTTCGTAGTAGGCACCGGGCGTCTTGAGAAATTCAACCCCACGTGCTTCTAGGTTACGCACCGTAGTGATAATGTCGTCCGTGTTCAATGCAAGATGTTGTACACCAGGACTCCGATAGAAATCCAAGTATTCCTCAATTTGTGACTTACGCCGTCCCGTCGCAGGCTCGTTAATGGGCAGTTTGATGCGCCCACTCCCGTTTTGCATAACTTTGGACATGAGCGCGGAATATTCTGTGCTAATTGCACGATCATCGAAGTGAATAAGCTGTGCGAAACCCATCACGCGCTCATAGAAACTAACCCACTCGTTCATTTTGCCAAGCTCAACATTGCCAACGACATGATCGATGGACGCGATACCTGCTGGACGCGAGCGAGGTGGCACGTTTGTAGGAAGCGGGCGATATCCTGGCAGAAACGCGCCTTTGTAAGCAGAACGCTCTACGAAGACATGCACGGTATCGCCATAAGTAGCAATGGTGGCAGCTTTGACGCTACCAAAGTCGTCTTTCAGCACTGCTGGCTCAGCAACACCACGCGCACCACGGCTGATAGCCTCACGATATGCACGCTCGGCATCTTCCACGCGGAACGCGACGACCTTGACCCCATCGCCATGCAATTTGACGTGTTCCGCTATCTCGCCATCTGGCCCAAGTGAAGAGGTGAGCACGAAGCGAATATTTCCTTGTTCAAGTACATAACTCGTATGAGTTCGTACCCCTGTTTCTAAACCAGCATAGGCAATGGGTGTGAAGCCCCATGCGTGGCTAAAGTAGTATGCTGATTGTTTGGCATCACCAACATAAAATTCAAGATAGTCAAAATTTTGGATTGGCATAAAATCTTGTTCAGACATTGAGAAACTCCTTTGTTTCATCGCATTAGACAACATCGTTCTTTGTCCTCATTATACGCAACCAGATATGTAACCGCAAGACGGTGAAAAGAGTAATGACAAGCTATAGCTCTCATGTTATGATACACGTAGTTTTTTTATAGATATACTCATGCGAGGAGAGACTCTATGGCGCAAGAACCAGAGCAACAGCAAAACATAGATGAAGCACCTGACCCACAATTTCCTTACGGGGCGATTCCACAAGCGGCTCCACTATCATATATTTCACCAGAATTTTACACGGCACAACCAGAAGCACCCGTGCAAAAGCCTGTGGAATCTTCTGGGTATACTGTGCCAACACCTGATCCATATCAAGCATCTTCGATACAGTACGGCGTGGAATCAAACTATGGTCACGGCGGTTATTCACAGGGATATGGCTATAGTGCGCCACCGTTTTCTGCACCACAACAGCCACAAGCAACTCCATTGCCGTTGGGTGAAGCGATACGCCAACTGCCCGCACAGTACTGGCGCGTGATTTCGCGACCATCAAGTACAACTTTCTCCGCTGAGATTGGGAAAGCACGCTGGAACATCGTCTGGGTACAAATAGCGTTGTACATCGTTCTTGCAACCGTTATAGGCGTGCTCTCTAATCTTCTTGTACAATCATCAAGTACGGACGCACTTTCCACAACGAATACATCAACGCTTCCAGCTGCTACAGTTGCGATGATGCAACGCCTCCTCTCATTTATTAGCATTCTCAGCACATATGGACAAATCCTCTTAATCCCACTTTCATTATTCGTGGGAACGGGTCTACTATTTCTACTGGCTAAGGCATTCGGTGGTACCGGGAAGTTTCTTCCACAGTTGTACACCTCTCTTTTGTTTCTTGTACCACTTGGTCTTATCTTAAATGTGTTGATACTTCTCTTTTCTTTATTGCCAGGAGTAGGTTCTCTGCTTGGCTTTCTTGCTATCTTTGCCTATTTAGGCTATGAGGGTACACTGCTTGGCATGATGCTGATGCCTGTACATCGTCTGAGCAGTGGGCGTGCGGCGGGAGCCGTGTTATCGCTCTTCGGAGCTGCGATCTTGCTCTCGTGTGTGTTAGGCTTCATTGTTGCCATCTTATTATCGGCCTCACTCGGCCCACAATAGCGTCTTATCTGTATAGATGGAGAGGCGTAGGGACCGACTCATCGCGTCCTCAGCACGAGCGAAGCAATGTGCGTGTCCCCTTGTTTCTTCGCGGATGCACCAATCATCGCGTCCTCGTCGTTGGTTGATCGCCAAGAGGACGCGATGAAGCAGTCCCTGCCGACTGCGATGGTACTTATAGCGTAATGTATTGAGTTCGATGAATAGAACAGATATAATGAGCGCGTGTAAAGTGATAACATTCTTATTCTTAGTGAATGCTATTTGGCTTTACTTCTACGCGAAATGTGTGTTGACACATTTCAGTATTCAATGTAGAAAATAATAGAAGAGGTTTAATATCTACTTATGGAAGTTTCAGGTAGTCACAAAATTCGCGCACCACGTCAACAAGTATTTCAGGCCCTTCTGAATCCAGAAGTGCTCAAGAACAGCATTCCAGGTTGTGAAAGTGCTGAATTCGTCGATTTCCCAACGGGTCGTCAGCTCAAGCTCCTGGTTTCACCAAGCATCCCTGGCCTCAAAGGTCCCTACACTGTTTTCCTGATGACAGGCGAGGTGATTGCACCCTCACGCGTCACATTGATTGCAGAGCCGAACAGTTCAATGGGTTCGATCAAAGCAACCTGCGTCACAGATCTCACGGATGATGCAGTTGGAACCAACCTGAACTACAATGCAAACGCAGTAATGGAAGGCAAGATTGCTGCTATCCCTGATATGATTCTCAAGGGTGGCGTCAAATCGGCATTGGACCAGTTCTTCAAGAATTTTGAGAAACAGGTCAGCACAATCCCTGCATAAATTTTGTGTTCAACAGGTAGAATAGGCAATGTGGCAAGCGAGACTTGCCACATTGCCTATTCTACCTGTTGAACAACTTTACTTTTTGAGATGAACAGGGAAAGGGCCAAAGGCCATTATACGTGGTGGAATATCACGAATAATTGGAATACGAAACAACAACCGAAACCACCCAGGTAGTGTAAAAGGCTTATCAGCACCAAGTACAGCACTCAAGGCACGTTCCTGAATGAGCTTTTGTACGCCCTGAATGATGCGCGTCGGCAATTCGCGCTGGCGTTGTACTTTCGCAAGGTCTTTTGTTTGCACTGTTCCGCTACTTAATTTGTCGGTCAGCAGATTCGCGGTGGCAACCGCGTCCTGGATAGCATAGTTGATGCCTACACCACCAACTGGCGACATGACATGTGCAGCATCGCCGAGAAGCAATAACCCCGGACGATACCAGCGTGGCACGCGACTGGACTCGACAGAGAGAACTGATATCTGTTTCCACTCTTGGAGTTCGTCTACGCGGTCCGCAAACTCAGGTACCGTTTCTGCAATAGACTGCCGCAAATGCTCCATGCCAGCGTTGCGTATCTGCTGGTAGTTCCCCTTTGGAATAACGTAACCGATTTGCCAGTAATCAAAGCGGTTGATAATTGCGACGATCAATTTTGTCCCAAAGCGTCCAGTAAGATTATCTATGGGGTCACTCTCCTTTCGTGAGATCCGAAACCATAAAATGTCCATCGGGGGCGATGTTTTTATTGGCTCAAAACCTGCTAGACGCCGTATGCGAGAGAAGCGACCATCAGCACCTATTGTCAGTGTCGCTCGTACTTCATACCAGCCATCTTGTCCATGATAGCGTACCCCACATATTTGCTGATTTTCCTCGATCAATTCGTCCACTTGCGCCCCCATGACAAGTTGAAAGCTTGGATAGTTTTTGGCTTCATTCATAAGGAAATCCAGGAATCGTGACTGCGCCATTATCGTTATATAGGGATATTTCGTTTTCAAGCGCGAGATGTCAATGAATGGCACGGGGCCTTGTGCTGTCTGTAAACTTGCACTTCGTACTTCAGTATGTCGGAGCTGTAGAAGTCGATCCGCTAAACCTAATTCATCCATAATGTTCATAGCTGCCGGATGAATCGTGTCTCCACGAAACTCGCGCTCAAAGTCCATATGTGCCTCTAGTAAGAGTACCGGAACACCTTTTCGCGCCAATAATAATGCTAGCATCGCACCTGCTGGTCCACCACCTACAATGCAACAAGTTGTGTGTAAGACTTGTTTCACCTCATGTGTGCTTGCTTGTTGTTGCTGAATCTCTGTCATGTTAACCTCCGTTTGTAGTACCGACCTTATGTAATTGACTAAACAATTAACCAAAAGGACAAAAAATTAAGATGGTATAAGACCATGAAGAAATGTTTCTGTAATCATAGCTGCTATTTGTTCGTGCGTAAGCTTCAATGCCACAGAATCACGTAGTATCTGACGGCGCAAGATAACACCCACTAAGCTCCCGAATAGAATTTGTGTGTTGATGACGGTATCAGCACGGCGCAGTGTTCCGGCTTGCATCTGTGCCTCTAAGTATTCGCCAAGAAAACCCAGTCCACGCTGTAGGGCCATTGGCACTACTTGTGCAAGATACGACTGCTCGTTGTTGAGCAGTTCCGGTAAAACAACTCGTATCAATGCTATGAAGTTTTCGGTCTCCACAACACGCAATATCTGTTGAATCACAAAAGGGAAAAACTGCTCCGGTGGCAGAGCAAATGCGTTCGCTGGTAACGCTGAAAGTACCTTTAGCGGTGAGCGTCCCTCGATAACTGCCGTAAGCAGTGCCTCCTTATTTTCAAAGTAGTGATAAATCAATCCCGCTGTGATACCTGCCTCGTGTGCTATATCCTTATTCGTGGCTCGCACAAAGCCTTTTTGGGCAAAGACGCGCATCGCGGCATCGATAATCTGTTCTCTTCGATCCTCTACAACTTTCGGTGTTCGCGCCATATAGATGAACAACTTCCTACATCACTTTAATTGACTGTTTGATTAATTAGAGTGTACTTATAAAAAAGAGGCTTGTCAAGTACAAGACGGACAGTTCATCATTGTTGATGGGATACAGGGACATGACTATCTGGAAGGGGGGA
>CAXTWV010000154.1:0-1255 GCA_964248005.1 uncultured Ktedonobacteraceae bacterium
TCCGCATCGTAGATGGCAAACTCGCCGAACTCGACAACTCTAACGGCAGAATCACTCAATAAATTCTGGAAGAGGAAGATGCAATCATGAAAACTTCAATGTACTTCAACTATACTTCTCGTTCGTTGCTCCGAGGTGGACAGCGAACAGTCCTGGCAGTGTTCTGTGTCGCCGTTGGTGTGATGGCAATTGTCGCCTTGCAACTGGTCGGTTTCATGCTCCAAAGCTCGCTCACCTCCAATACGCGTGATGCAAACGGTGGAGATATCGCGGTCACTGCACAAGTTCCATTAAAAGAGAGTGACCTCTCGTACTTCGCAAAACTCAAGAGTGATGGTACCATTACAAACTATACAGCCGTCACCAGTACCAATGGTGCGCTGAGTGCAACTGGCTCATCATTCCAATCGTTTACTGTGAACGCGGTTACACCAAGCAACTACCCTGTTGTCTCACAACCGACATTCACGACGCCAAGCAATGGTAGTGTCTCAAGCTTACTCAAAAATGATCAGGTTGTCGTCACACAGGGTTTCCTCGACAAGTACCATAAAAAGTCGGGCGATAGCTTTGACCTGTATACCAAAACCAATGCAGGTTCGGGTCAGACCTATCACGTAAAAATCGCGGGTGTTGTCTCGAATACAGGTGTGTTTGCGCAATCTGGCAACCTCGTACTCATCTCGTCCCACGATTATCAAGCAACGACAAAGGATGTTTCGTATAGTGCTATTGACGTGACGACAGCAAATCAGGCGCATACCGATACGGCTGTGAAGGCTATTAACAAGCAATTTCCACTTGTCGCAACACAAACCGTCGCTGACGCACTCAAGGCCCAGCAAGCATCAATTGACAATATCAGTAAGTTCTTAGAGATCGCTGGTCTGCTCGCGCTGCTGATTGGTGGCGTCGGTATCGTCAATACAATGCAAGTGTTGCTTTCGCGCCGTAAGACAGAGATTGCCATGCTCAAGACCTCTGGCTATCGTCGTGGCGACCTTTACCTGCTGTTTGGCTTAGAAGCGAGTCTGCTCGGTCTAGTAGGTGGTGTCGTCGGAGCTACTGCCGCGACTGGCGTAAGCTATATAGTACGTGGCCTAATGCAAAATATTGGTCTGACTGTGCCATTCGTGCTTAATCCCTGGACTATCGCAGGTGGTGTCGCTATCGGTCTAGTTACCGCGCTCATATTCGGTCTGATGCCTATTGTGCAGGCAGCGAATATTCGTCCACTAAACGTTATCCGTGACCA
>CAXTWV010000154.1:1355-11330 GCA_964248005.1 uncultured Ktedonobacteraceae bacterium
TGATGCCTATTGTGCAGGCAGCGAATATTCGTCCACTAAACGTTATCCGTGACCAAGCCGAGAACAGAGGCGTGAGCAGTATCGCGTTGACGATTGCCTTACTAGTAATCTTGTCCGTTCTGTTCTGTGCCTTAGCAATCGTGATCCTCAACAACGACGTATTGCTAGGAATAGAGGCTGTATACGGGACGTTCGCCTTCCTATTGTTACTAAGTGTGTTCTTTGGTCTGGTTGTCTTTACGATTAGCAAGCTGCCTGTACCAGAACGCTTTGACATCAAGTACCTTGCGCTCATTCTGGTAGGTATCGCGGCATCAGCCCTGCTCTACCTTGTACTACCTACATTCGGTATCCTGCTATTCGCTGCATCGTTGATGGGTGTCGTGATTGTCTTACTACCGCGTACCTGGAAGGTCAGCACAAAGATGGCCTTACGCAACATTGGACGGCAACGCGCTCGTACTACGACAACCTTGCTAGCTCTGTTCATCGGTGTCTTCACTGTTGGTGTCGTCCTCGCGTTAGGGCAAGACCTACAAACACAGATTAGTAGCTCGTTTGCTCAGAACCTGACCTATAACGTTGTCGCGACAACAACTGGCAACGATACAACAGCACTGCATGGAAAATTAAGCACAATTCCCGGTCTTTCAAAGAGCCGTACTGATATATACACACAGGCGATGCCCATTGCTATCAATGGCAAACCGTTGCAGCAGGAGTTGCCAAAGGCGCCAGATGACCGTCAAAACACTATCCAATTCCTAAGCACAGTTGAAGGGTACAATCTGGTACAGAGTGCTCCTACATCGACGATGACACATGGTCGTACCTTGAATGCAAGTGATGTTGGTACAAACAATGTCTTGATTAGTGACCTGCTGACCAGTGGCGGACCATTTGGGATGCATCTGAAACCAGGAGACACTATCACACTTGCTAGTGCTGATGGGAAGACACAGAAAACGCTGACCGTTGTTGGTACCTATGCCCGTACATCTAGTGACCATGTAGGCAGTGTGCTAGCCGCAAACAGTACCGCCAATGCTTTCAGTTCCGCAAAGACTGGCTTGACGACTGTCACCTACATGAAAATAGACCAAGCTCAGGTAAACAACGCACTCGACAAACTTGCTACGATTGTCCCGAATGCAACTGTGCAAAATCTAGCCGACATCGGAGCCTATATTGACTCGTTACTCAACAGTATTCTTGATATGCTCATTGCTATCGCATCACTCTCAGTGATTGCAGGTGTGATTATCATCGCGAATGCTGTTGCCCTTGCGATGCTAGAGCGCAGACGTGAACTGGGCATCCTGAAAGCGGTTGGCTATACCAGTAGCACCGTTTTGAGCGAAGTTATGATTGAGAACGGTATCGTTGGTGGAGTCGGTGCATTGCTCGCGATGCTACTCACAACAGGAGCGATCATCTTGCTTGGCAATCTGCTCTTCAGCGTCGCCTTTAGTGTCTCGGCCTTGATTGTCTTGAGCTTGATCGGCGGTTCGGTCTTGCTAGCAATGCTCACGGCAGCATTGGTTGCCTGGGGTTCGGTCCGTGTCCGTCCGTTAGAAGTTCTGCGGTACGAGTAAAAACAGAGTCAAGGAAAGTTTCGTAGAGGATTGCATGCATGTAATTCCCTACGAAACTTTCCTTGACTCTTACCATTTTTTCTTTTATACTCACTGTATGAGTATTCGTTTTGTGAGTATTGTTCCTGTTTCCTAGTATATGCGCTTCATCGTCTTAGCAGGTACAATACTTGTGCTCAAGTGCAGCGAGCACCATAAAAGAATACTCTTTTCTTGTATCCTACAGATGCAGCTCTGGCAAATGCTTTATAACGTGTTCTGTTCCTGTGCTATAAGCAGTTACAAACTGGCTCCAGGTGTCTTCACCGCCTATGTGGTAGACGGTAACACCCGCGATTTTGATGGGTAGGGGCGAGTCACCGACAAAGAGAATACTTACCGCATGACCTCCTTGACGCATACGAGCAAGAGTATCTATCAAACGTTCGCTAATAGTGGTGGTGACGACGACGACAGTTGCACCGGATGGCAGATGCGAGCGTTCGGCTTGCAATACCTCTTCGATGTTGGTCCCAAAGTAAGGCTGAATACGGGCCAGTACCTCCATAATGCGCTGACGCTGTGTCTCATTGCTCGATGCAGGAACATGAATACGACGGTTTTTACGTAGAGCTTCTATCGTTGCCTCTATACGTTCGCTTTTGTCCTGTTCTGTCTCTTCTGGCTTGTCTCCTTCATCTATAATGTTGTGTGGTTCATCTGGCCTATACATACTACCATTGGCATACAGCCCGACCGCATACTTCTGGTTTATCGCCCAATCGGTGAGTGAAGCGGCGGCACAAATCGAAAGTTCTTGCAGTTCAGGATGCACACCATAATAGTCGTCACGTCGCGCGGCAGTGTTGAGAAATAGCACGATGGTATAGGTTGTGCTTGCTTCATACACCTTGCTTTGCATCTGCATCGTGCGAGCGGTAGCTTTCCAATTGATACGTCGTAGACTATCGCCATAGACATAATCGCGCACCCCCACAACACGTGCGGGGTCTTCTAACAGACGACGTGGAGCGCGTCGGTCCCCGAATGGATGACGTGCTGGTAAGCCAAAGTTCGTGATCGGTACAATCAGTGGGTAGACAAGCGCAAATTGATGATTCGGTATCTCCGTTTCACGGTTGACAAAGCCAAACACATCACCACTGCGCAGCTTTGTTGGTCCAAAGGTATGTACACCACGTGTGTTACAGTGTATCGTATAACGGCGCGTCACGCGGTCATACCAGCGCAGGCTGAATAGACAATCTAGCGTGAAGACATTGCCAATGCCATGTGTACGTACTGTTTGATCCTGAATGTCTAATCCTCTTGGTACTACATCTTCGGTCTCCAACCAGGGAAGCGGCAATATTTTCGTATTCTCTACCACGAGTGAGAGCGTGATTTCTTCGCCAAACAGAACATGTTTCGCGCTGAGCGTCCGTCGATAGGAGACATCGCGTAAGCAATACTGCGACCAGACATCTATCATCGCGAGAATGAGCGTGAGTAGGAGACCCACAACAACAAAAAGCGGCTGACGAAAGAGAATACCGAGTATGAGCAAGCCGACACCGAGGTAATACCAGCGTCTACTAAGTGTGCGGTCCTCTCGGCTTTCCGTATCTTGCTGTACCTCGTAAGCGTTTTTCTTTATGATATGCGGATATGATCTAGGATGCCTGACGAAGGCATTTAAGCCCCTTTTGGTTTCTTCACGTCTGGACGTGGGGTCTGTATTCATGATTCGACTGGCACCGCGACGGTACGCAATACATCGTCAATAATCTGTTCCATGACATCGCGATGCATCTGCGATTGACTGGTGGCAATCATTCGATGCGCGAGAATAGCGTGGGCGAGTTGTTTGACATCATCGGGGATGGCATAGTTTCTTCCATGTATCGCTGCATATGCCTGTGTCGCACGATAGAGCGCGAGTGTGCCACGTGGACTTACACCAAGTTCAACCGAGTTATGAGTACGTGTGGCACGTACAAGCTCAACAATATAACTCTCGACTGCTGGTTCCACGTGGATGGCGCGAATACTCTGTTGCAATCCTTGTAGTGTCGTTGCATCGAGAACGGGCTGTAGTTCCTGGAGTGGTTGTTGTTCTTTGAAACGCTGTAGAATCAGGCGTTCTTCCGCCTGACTTGGATAGTCTAAGCGCAAACGCATCAGGAAGCGGTCAAGTTGTGCCTCTGGCAGTGGGAATGTACCCTCTAGCTCAACAGGATTCTGGGTGGCGATGACAATAAAGGGACGTGGTAGTGCTATCGTTTCGCGCTCGATGCTGATTTGTCGCTCTTCCATTGCTTCTAGTAGAGCGGATTGCGTCCGTGGTGTGGCACGGTTAATCTCATCGGCAAGCACAATTTGAGCAAGCAAGGGACCAGGACGAAACTCAAATTCGCCACGTTTCGGATTATAAAAGGTAATCCCTGTGATATCGGAGGGCAAAAGATCAGGAGTGAATTGAATACGTTGAAAGGAGCAACCGAGTGATTTCGCCAATGCTTTTGCTAGCGTCGTCTTGCCTATTCCAGGAACATCTTCAAAGAGGACGTGTCCCTCGCAGAGCAACGCGACCATCAGCAGGTCGATCACCTCTTCCTTTCCAACAATCACGCGTCCTACATTGTGGCGGATAGCACGTGTTGCCTCCTGAAGCTTGCGTATCTCATCATTTTGTGGCATAGAGTAGTCCTTGCCTGTATAGAAAGAAATAAGAAGAACATGGATTATAGTATAGGGTATGAGGATATACGTGCGCAATAGGCAAATTATCACGTTATAGGGACAACTGTAGGGGTCTAATTCTATTACACCCTTGTCCCCAATTGATTCTGTTTACAGGATTGATGAGGCGTTACAACATCCCCAACATGGTCAGTCGCAAAAAGGGTGTAATAGAATTAGACCCCTACAGTTGTGTATTGATAATCATCATAATCTCATCCAGCACAATCTTTGCCGCTATATCTTCTAACTCATGCTCATACAACACTTGCACGTCCGGTCCAACTGGCTCCCACATTGTAGGGCTACTTGGTCCAAACAATACAATGGTTGGTATACCTAGCATAGCCGCGAGATGGGTAATGCCTGAGTCATTGCCGAGATAAACGTTATAATGTCGCAGATGTTCTGTAATTTCGACAAGGGGTGCATTAACAACAGTTTGCAGGAGCGCAGAAGTGGGTGGAGTTCCAATCAGTTGCAGAAGTGCGGAAAGACGTTCTATATCTGCTGGTCCTGCTAGCAAGAGGACGGGTATACTCTGTTGCCATAATGCTGTAATAACTTCCGCAAAGTGCGCAAGAGGCCAACATTTGACGATTCCTCCACTACCGGGATGAATTGCAATTCCTTGAGCATCGTTTAGAGGTCCAGAGGAAAATGCCTGTGAACGCTCTTGCTCAGTGAGCGTCATACCTATTGTTTGTGCGAGATACGTTACTATGTGCATTTCGCTTGCTTCTATAGGACGACCAGGGGCAATAACTACGTCTTGAATACCAACTGCATGAAGATTGTGTTGGACAACTTCATCAGGATCACGTAGCCAACAAATAGCACGATTCGTGTGCTTCATAATGTCTTGCAGGAATGGAGAGCGAATACCAGCTTGTGAGAAGAGTTCGCTCCACTCTACTGCACCATAGTCAAAGACGGCATCGGCAAGCCCAAGTTTGGAGGCGAGAGGTAAGACCACAGGATTGCTCACAAACGTGATGTCTGTTTGTTTATTTCGAGTCTTTAGTGCGCGTAAGAGAGGAAATGTGAGCAGTGTATCGCCAATTGCGCCAGGGCGAAGAATGAGTATGTGTGTAGTCATAGATACTCGAAACTACTTGCGAGCCAGGAAAAGAACTTCGACGACAATCGCCGCCGCGAGAATGATGAGACCTGTAAAGATATTCCAGCTTCGTAAGGATAACAAGAGAAGATTGAGTATAACCGCAAGCGACAAAAGGAGGGCCTGACGCATAGCATGACTGATCGTTGCACGATAGATACGAGAGGTGATCAAACGAAGCCCAATGCCATAGGTAATAGGTGTAAGTGTACACGTCAGTGCAATACAGAGCAACACGAATAGCAAGGTGAACGCCATAACACCTGTTGGTGCCACAAAACGCGTGAAGAGCGCAACCGCAAGCCACGCCAATGCTGCAACTGCTACCGATGAGTAAAGTACAGCTCGACCTGTCATAAAAAAGTCCTCTATCTCAAATATATGTGTTTGTCTCCTGCAATGGATGGCACTCCATCCATTGCAGGAGACAAACACATATATTTACCTCAACAAATTGAATGGTTTATTGCCGTTCAGGGGAGCCTCGCTCCGCTTCTTGCTCTCTTGATTATCAGCATTGAAGTAGGTACGCCACATATCTGGCGCGTCCTTGCTCTCGCCGCCGTGGGGCGTATGACGAGTGCGGACACGACAGATTACAGGTGTGTTGACACCTGCTCCCGCGACAATCACTTGTCCTTTGGAGAGCGCAGGCAGGTTATTGAGCAGGTCACGTCCTACCCCTTCGATGGCAGACGCGACACTCTTCTGGTCGATTTCATTGACGATACGCATGATACACTGTGTTTGACATTGGCTTAATACGTCTGCATCCAGTTTTCCTGGACGTTGGCTAATCAAGCCAACACCGATACCGAACTTACGTCCCTCGGCGAGTACTTGTTTGAGAATAGACGTTGAGACAACATCCGTTCCACTTGGCGCGAAGTGATGCGCTTCTTCGAGCAGAATGAAGACGGGATAGGGTAAGTACATCTCGCCTGAATGTACTTTGCCTCGCTCCGTATCCATGCGTGCAGTATTAAGTCTGCGCAAGAGGGTTGCGACGATTACCTGTTGATCGCGCTCATCCACATCGTTGAGTTGTAACACGGTGCATTGTCCCGGTTTGAAGATTTCGGGCAGATCGAGATGTTGTGTATCGTCGAAGGTGAGACTATCTTCAAAGCGCTGTCCTATACGCCATTCTAGTGCGCGAACCGTGCTTGAGTCATCACCACCTTCGCTGTTCTCATCATCTTTTTGCTTCGCGACTGCCTTGATTGCTTTCTTCAAATCGGCGACACCCCACGGTGTTCCTCTCTTCTGATCTCTCACTTGGCGCATTGCTTGACTCAGCAGGTACTGTTGCTTCTCAGTCATTTCCGTGAGTAAGTGGCGCATATCGCCCATATTGAGCGATGAGATACGCACTTTTACCTGGTCTTGCTTGTACACCTTGACCTGTGCCTGATAGCCGCTACTCCGTCCCTCGGCTGGTTCATGGAAGTGTGGCGAGTTCATGATGCGGTCTAATGTCCCATATTCGCCGTGTGGGTCAACAATCAAAACACACGCTTTATTATGGGGCTGCATCAATTCTTCGATCACGACACTGGCAAGATAACTTTTACCCGCACCCGTGCTGGCGATAATCGCGAGATGTGTACTGACAACATCCTTCACCGACAACACAATGGGAACCGCCCCCTCCGCACGGGTAAGTAAAGAGCCAATCGTCGCTGAACCATGCTGCTTATCTTGCTTACGACTGAGTACCTCAGAAAGCATGATGTTATCGGCAAGAAATATTTGTTTGCCCGATTGCGGCGGAATCCAGGGATTGATAAACGAGCCTGTCGTATAGTCATAATAGCCCATGATGGCAACGTGCAGTTCAAACAATTCATTCGTATGCGAATTATACCCTACCATTGCCGCCACCTCATTAGGTGCGATCTCTGGTTCGCCGAGAAATGTGTCGGGATAGAGCTGTAGGGGTACACGTTTCAGAATGCGCCCTAGTACACGGCGTAAAGGTGTATGACCATTTAACCCCGGTTGTTCCGGGTCTGGCAATTCATAATACACATACTCGCCGTTTTTAAGTTGCTGCTCATCGTCGCGCGAGACGAAGGTGTACTCATGAATGGTTTCGCCCGGCCCTTTCGTAATGCCAACAGGTTTGCGAACGGGACGTGCGGCAGGTTGTGTAGCGTGTGATTGTTGCATGATACAAATAAATCCTTCTCTTATCCCGTTGTCTCCACCTTGAGTCGCCAGGCGAAGTTGCGTTTGACAATCGAGAGTAGCGCGAGATTTTGTGGAAATAGCCGCTCTAACTGGTCAATGATGCGCAGTGTCACCATTGGCAGAAGACTATTGCGTTGCGAGATGATATGTGGCAGATAGCCCATATGGAGATAGGCATCTTCCCGATAGGGCTGGCTTGTGTCTCCTGAACTCAGTGGGTCATTGAAAAAGTGAAAGGCACGGACATCTTCATTCGTCATCGTTTCGATCTCACTATCGAGTTCTAGCGAGAGCAAAGGGACACCATGTGACGCGGACAGGTATTCGGGTGTCTCACCGCGTATTGTGCGTTGCTCGATCACACCTAAAATGAGAATATAGGTAAGAATTGCCTTTTCCGAAATATAATCAGGTGAAAAAAGTTCGACTTGTGTCTCGTTTGACAAGCGTGGTCCAAGTGAACCAAAGGCGGGATTTTGCAGAATAGTATCATAAATAACGCCAACTGCATAGGTTGTTGGGTCTTTGTTCTCATTTGTAAATGCATAAAGATCGCTGTCAGCATCAGGAGAACGCAGGGCTATCCGTACAAAGCTTCCGAATGCATAATCTGCTGGGCCAGGTCTTTCTTGTGCCTCGTGTGGTCCAAAAATTTGGCACACGTAGTTAACATGTGACTCCGATTTCACAATCTTTCCAATGATCATTGTGGCAACCTCTCCAAGGTATAGGGTATACCTGCTCTCTCGTCGGCGTATTCTTTTTGTCGTCTCTATTTGCGGAAACGCCTTGGCCTATCGTAGTAAACGACAATAGAACAACACACTGGCGGAATTATAACATAGGTGGGGGGAAATGCGAACCTGTAGGGACCGTCACGCTCTCCAAATACAGCGTGGAACAGCAAGACGACCACAAACACCTGCAAACCTTGAGTCGGAGGTCTGCATGCAAAGGAATGTCGTCACACCTCGCGAAGCGGCGCGTTGCGTAGTCACCCACCGGGTGATATACTGTGCGTACAGTACACGTTTGATTGGGAGACAGACATGGCGACTTGGTTCATTACAGGTGCAGCGCGGGGACTGGGTTATGAGATAGCACTTCACGCTCTCAAGGCTGGGGCGAATGTTGCTGCGACTGCACGGGACCTGAACCAGGTCGAGAGTGCGTTCGCTGGCGTACCGGAGCTATCAGAACGGCTCCTGCCGGTTGCTCTCGACGTTACCGACGAGAGGCAGGCAACAGCCGCTGTCGCCTCTGCAATCGCGAGGTTCGGCTCCATCGACGTTCTCGTCAACAACGCTGGGCGCGGATTGCTGGGCGCGGTTGAAGAAGCGTCTACCGCTGAGGTCAAAACGGTTTTTGCGACGAACGTTTTCGGGCTTTTGAACGTGACGCGGGCCGTTCTTCCCCACATGCGAGCGAAGCACTCCGGGCACATCGTCAACATCACTTCGATGGGTGGCTTCGCGCAGGTGGCTGGCTGGGGCGTCTACGGAGCGACCAAGTTCGCCGTCGAGGGCCTCAGCGAAGCTATGCAGGCAGAGCTGTCTCCACTTGGTATCAAGGTCACCATCGTCGAGCCGGGGAGCTTCCGCACCAATTTCCTCGATGGCAGCTCGTTGCACACAATTGGGACGCAGATTCCGGACTACGCTACTACCTCAGGTCGGGTGCGGCAGGCCGCCGTGAAAAGCAACGGTCAGCAGGTCAACGACCCGGCTAAGGGAGCCGCCGCGATCTATGCAGCGGTAACGGCAGGAAACCCGCCCATACGCTTCCAGGTTGGGCCGGATGCCATCGCGATGGTCGAAGCCAAGCTCACCAGTGTGCGCGATGAACTCGAGATGTGGCGCGAACTCGGCTCGTCCACACTCTTTGACACAACCATCGACTCGACTGGTGTCTAGGTACCAGGTGTGAGCATCGTGGCATCAACAGTCGTCACTTCAACATATCTTGTCCAAGCCGATCAACCTTGCGCTCCTAGTCGTCCATGCGCTCCGTGAAGTGCCGATACGGAAGATAGGCACTCAGTGCAAAAGCTACAACTCCTGCAAGGGTACGGAGAAGTGGGACAATGATTCTCTTTATATGTTTCTGATACCAGAAAACATACTTTCAGGAAACCGAGAGGCGGGTACCTCGTCGTAGTTCATCCTATTCTCCCTCGTCGAGATCGAACGCCCCAGTTGGACACCATCTTGGCCTTTCGATGGTCACATTATCTACAGGGCGAAAGCCGTCCCACCCTCAAAACAGAGCTTGTAGGCACCCCTTCTTACATTGGTCCCTACAAGTTGCTGTCTAGTTGTACTTGCTTGCGTGGCATGGAGAAGATAT
>CAXTWV010000155.1:0-11325 GCA_964248005.1 uncultured Ktedonobacteraceae bacterium
TATCGCGTCCTCAGCACGAGCGAAGCAATGTGCGCGTCTTCTCGTATACAATTGAGCAAGAGAAAAAAGGAATAAGCAATTGGATATAGGTATTGCATTACCACAGATGGGAGCAGAAACCTCTCCTGCTCTGATAACACAGATGGCACAGGAGGCTGAGAGGCTAGACTACGCCTCGCTCTGGGTAGGAGAGCGGCTGATGCGTCCTCGGCATTTTGTGCCGTATGGACATCCGTCGAATCCGATGCCTGACTACTTCAAAAGTATTTATGATCCCCTGGAAACACTGTCCTATATCGCGGCAAAGACCGAGCGTATCAAACTAGGGACAAGTGTCATCAATGCCTTCTTTCATGTGCCTGTGGTGCTGGCTCGTCGCTTTGCCACATTGGATCAATTCAGTCAAGGCCGAGTGATTGCCGGGCTTGGACAAGGCTGGGTGAAAGACGAATACGAAACATCCAATATTCCGTGGCAACGCAGAGGGAACGGTTTTGAGGACTATGTTAGAGCGTTACGGGCTACATGGGGACCCGATCCGGTTCTGTATGAGGGACGCCATTATCGTATTGTGGAGTCGGATATTGGTCCCAAACCCTTGCAACCTGGTGGCCCGCCTCTCCTCTTTGGCGCAGCCGCATCTGCATCCCTTGAACGTGCTGCACGCTTAGCAGATGGCATTAATCCTGTCGCACGGTCCTGGAGTTCACTAGAGCAGGTAGTACGTGATTTTCCTGAGATGGTACGACAAGCTGGACGCAATCCAGACTCTCTGCAAGTTATTGTGCGCTCAAATAGCATTGTGAGTTCGCATGCGCTCCCAGAGACACATAATCCGCTGAGTGGTTCTCTCGAACAGATTCGTGATGATATGCAGCGACTTGCACATTTAGGCATCAAGCATGTGTTTTTTGATCTAGTGGCTATGCCTGTCAACGAACAGTTGGGAGTGCTGGAGAAATTGCGCCGTGCTGCTGACGTATAAGGTCTGTAGTGTAGAACTGGACAAGCCAGGACCTTCTACTCATATCTATCCTCCTCCTGGTTAAGAAATCATAACCATGAAAAGTACCTTCTCGCTACTAGCTACACACCACGCCTTCAGAAAGCATGTGGTGTGTTAAGGTTGCAACATCGTCGTCTTGTATGACGAAAGTATTTTTTATGAGGGGAATAGCTTTTTTATGCAACAGCGCGTTGTTCGTATCAGCACAATTGCAATGTCTCTTGTTCTTATTCTAGCAGGAATAGCGTATTTTGCAGTCTCGCCTTTACAGGACTCATCGGCTAAGGGCACCTACAAGACACAAAAGAAACATCATTCTACACCCACTCCTACCCCAAAGGGTAATGGTCCCTTTCGGCTTATCTTCAGCGACAATTTTAAGGCTTCACAACTTAACTCACAGTGGATTCAATATGGTGGACCACACGGTGGCGGCGATAGCTGTTACGATCCTCATGAGTTACAGCTTCAAGGGGGTATGCTCCATATTTTGATGGAGAAAAAGGCCAATGCTTGTGGACTGCCATATGCTACAGGTGGCATGGGAGCAATGCGTTTAGCACAAACTTATGGCAAATACGAGTTTCGCGCCAAACTACCACTTGGCAAAGGTGTTGGCCCTTACGCCATTCTGTGGGACGCTAAAGGCGGTCATGGCGATGTCGAGGTTGACCTTTTCGAGAGTCCGCCACCAACCAAAAATAAGGTCTATTTCACCAACCATGGCAAAGGTAGTCCAAGTCAGATCATAGCTCAAGGCAACTTCGCGGCTTCTTTTCATACCTTTACCTACGAGTGGACTCCTGGCAAACTGGATTTCCAGATCGACGGTGTTGAAAAAGGTGTATTAACCAAGAATGTGCCAAACTTCTCGATGTGGTTCGGTATCGCAGTTTCATCGGGTGATGCCTTCACGGGCAATCCTGATGGCTCTACGCATCTGCCCGTTTCGCTCGATGTAAGTTCCGTGAAGATATATAAATACGTCGGCTAATGAGAAGAAAAATAATGCCTGGTTGAATGTCTGTGACATTCAACCAGGCATTATTTTTCTTCTCATTAGCCAACAATTTGGGAAAGAGCTAGTTCTAGTCTATCGGTATGTTCTGGTAGGCCGACTGTGACACGCAGGAAGTTGTGCAGATAGGGATGATGAAAGTAGCGGAGCAGGATGCCGTGTGCTTCAACGACCTCGCGGACACGCTCCATTTTTACCTCTTCATCCAGCAAGCGCGTGAGAATGAAGTTACCTTGAGAGGGTATAGGTTCCAGGTAGGGTTGATTGGCGAGGACCTCGAAGAGTCGTTCGCGCTCACGCACGATACGCCCCACATTTGCCAACGTGTAATCGAGATGTTTGAGTGTTTCGATAGCGGCAAGATGCCCCGCGACATTGACCTCAAAGGGGCATTGGGCGCGGCGCATATAGGCAACAATCCATTCAGGAAAGATACCGTATCCGATGCGTAGACCAGCGAGTCCAGCCCATTTACTAAAGGTGCGCATGACGATAAGGTTACGATGCTGTGGGACTAGATGGGCCAAGCCATGTCGCCGCTGCGAAAACTCGACATATGCCTCATCCACAACAACAATGCGCCCAGTCTCAAGCAAAAGTAGTACATCCTCTTCACAAATAGGATTACCTGTAGGATTATTGGGCGAACAGAGGACAATCATCTTTGTCTCTGGTGTGAGAGCAGCCAGGATGCCTGCCACATCGACCTCGTAATCCAGCGTGCGCGGCACCTCTAGCACATAAGCACCACAAAATGTCGTGATAAAGGTATAAAGCGAGAAAGTCGGTGGGCAACAGATAATGGTATCGCCAACTGAAAGAAAGATATGCCAGAGCAGATTGATCAGCTCGTTACTGCCATGACTTACAACAATGTGGCGATCATCGACACCTGCATATTCGGAAAGTGCTTGTTTGAGTAATGTGGAATCAGTATCAGGATAATTATTATAATTTTCGTGATTGCTGAGTGCTTTTAATACTTGAGGTGGTGGTCCGTAGGGGCTTTCATTACTATTCAGCTTAATCAGGTCTTGTATCGGAATACCTGTACGCGTACTAAATGTCTCTAACGACTCACCAGGAATATACGACGCCATGCGGTCCAATTCAGGACGCACATGAACGAGACGAGTAGAAGATATAGACATGGTTTATCCTATTTATATTTCGTTTATTTGTCAGCGTCGGCATCGACGAATATTTGCGCGGGACGGCGGATGAGCGAGCTACGAGGTCCAAAGCCTCCAGTTGTTCCTTGCCCACCTGAGCCATTGCCGAAGGACGTATTTTGTGTGCCAGCAAAACGTTTTGTCAAGGGCTGGACAGCGGGTTGTCCATTTGGTGTCTCTGGTGAACGCTCGGAATCGACAACCTGCACCATCTCAAAACCACGGCGCAGAGTCATCATATCACGCATAAAACAGGCAACGGCAGATGCAGCCGACCCTTTTTCTTTTGAGGTATCATAACGTCGTGCGGTCGCCTCACCTGCTGCTTGTGCGGCCTTCGCCATTGGGTCAGAGGTTTTGGCGGCATAAGCATCCTGGAAAATATCGTCCCAACTGCCCCATCTCCCACGAAGCGGCTTCCAACCAAGCTGACTATCACTGACGGTACGCCACTTTTCCTCAGTAAACTGTATCCAATCGTCCAGCAAGCGGGCATAAGCAGCGACTTGTTGACGCAGACGTTCCTCCTCTTCCGAGGGACGTTGTGGGAAACTCTGTGGCAAACCATCCGTCTGAGGAAAACCTGTTTGTGGCTGACCAGAGTACATACTTTGCTGCGACGAGTTGCCGTTGAAGTAGCCAGAACTCAGTCCAGGAAACATGCCAGTATTGGCTAATGAGGCAAAGTCAGGAGCCATTTGACCATTCGGCATACTCAGCAACGGAACCTCAGTTCCGGCTGCGATTTCGCCGATGACGTGAATACCGCTAGCACCAAGAGAAGGTCCCATCAGAGCAGTGCCATCTTGCATCATGATACCTTCAGAGAGAGAAGGCAGTCCACCAATGACAATCTCTTCATGACCAACCGCATCAAGAATACGCCATGCGAGACGTGGATGTTTCGCTGCCCACCAGACGCGCCGTGAGATAAACGTGGAAGCAAAGGTGAAGTTGACCACGAGCCAGACCACGCCACGCACCGCTAACCAGTTGAGAAGTCCAACGATAATGATTGCATACCATGCGTCGGGCTGGCCCACTTCTTCAATGAATGTAAGTACGGCGGCAACGGTCAGGCTTGGGTCACGCAACGGATTAATAAAATCTACGATACGCCAGAACCATGTCCTCCGGCCATTCTTCTCTTCCACTGTATTGTGCTCCTCTCACTACTGCGCTGGTTGGGCAGACGTGGCTCTGCTACGCTGTCCTGTTGGCAAATAGTAGCATGTCACTTCCTTGTCTGCAAGTTATAGGGAATTATGGGTAGTATTTCTCTTTGTTTTTCATTTGTTTCTCTTCAAGTAGAACGGTTCTTGCACCCCTATGTAGTGCAAATGGGACCTTCGTACTGTCTTGTCCTATCTGTCATCACTCAAACAACAGATGAAATGGGATACATCGGATGTATCCATATTAATTTATGAATTGCATAACTGAACCCTTACAAATGTTTTACATTTGTATTGAGACGATTCAGGTATAGTAAAACGTGTTAAGAATTGGAAAAACTTTTTAGCGTCGATTCGTGTCATTTTAACGTTAACCAACGTAGAAATGCATATTGCTACACGATGCTAAGCGCCCATACAGCATATGAGACTAGAAATTTCTGGTTGTTGTGTGGTAACATATTCTATGGTGCCTGTTTGTCTTAGTGCCTACGTACCTCACAGTACGTAATGTTGTGTGTTCTCGTGTCAGAACAGTTTCAGACCGTGCTATATACGTCTTCTTGGCGGGAGCGATGTTGCACCTGTAGGTTCCCACGGAATCCACGGTCTTAAAGGCTTAGAACAGGATGCACCTGTTAGAAAGGATATATTCATGCCCACGCGCATGACGATAAGCGCAACTCCTCCGCAGTTATTACCCGCTCATCGCCTAATTATCGCCTCCAATCGTGGCCCTGTCGAATTTCAGTTAAGTCAAGATAAAACACTTAAACCTCGACGTGGTGCGGGCGGTATGGTAACTGCCCTCATTGACGCAGGAAACCGTATGGAGGTTACATGGGTGGCAATGACGATGACCGAGGGGGACCGCGTTGCGGTCAAGGAGGCCCAGCACAACGGGGGTATTCTTCGCTCACCTATTCGTGGTCAGAAGATGGACCTACGCTATGTTGCCATTCCTAAAAGTGCCTATCGCAAACATTATGAGAAGATCAGCAATGAGCTTCTCTGGTTTTTACAGCACTACCTGTATGACCCAACACAGGATTCAGCGTCAGCAGACCAGTTGCAGGATGCTTGGAATAACGGCTATCGCGTCGCGAATCAAGCTATCGCCGACGAGGTGAATAAAGAGATTGACCGCGATACAACTACCACTCCCGTCGTAATGCTGCATGATTATCATCTCTACCTGGCACCCACGATGATCCGTAAGGCTCATCCAAAGATTATCATGCAACAGTTTATTCACATCCCATGGCCTGATGTACGCTGCTGGCATTTCTTGCCCAGCAATATCGCGCATGATATCTACACAGGTCTAATCGGGAACGACATCATTGGTTTTCAAACAGATCGAGATGCCCGCAATTTCTTAGAAGGCGCACGTACACTCCTTGACGATGCAGAGGTTGATTTTGAGGAAGGCACTGTCTGCTGGCAGGGACGTTGTACGCTCGCACGCGCCTATCCCATTTCTATCTCGGTGACGGAAGAACGTCGTGTTGTCAACAGTGTTGCAGGCAAACGCGCCGCCGAGAAGATTCAACCGTTGTTGAGTGAACACACCATCATGCGTGTGGACCGTATCGAACCAACAAAAAACATTTTGCGTGGCTTTCAAGCATATGACAAAATGCTCGAAGCCCATCCCGAACTACATGGGAAGGTCACCTTCCTGGCATTTCTTGTCCCATCGCGCCAGTCGTTGCCCATCTACCGCCGCTACAGTGCCGATGTGATGGATGCAATGCAGACAATTAACCAGAAGTATGGGACAGAAGACTGGACACCGATTTCCGATTTTTGTGATAATGATCGTACTCGTGCCCTTGCCGCAATGCAGTATTATGATGTATTGCTGGTCAACCCGATTATCGACGGCATGAATCTGGTCGCCAAAGAGGGACCAGTGGTCAACCAGCGCGATGGTGTGCTGGTGCTTTCGCGCACAGCAGGCGCGTTCCAACAACTCGCGAAGGGGTCAATTCCCACCTCTCCAACCGATGTCAATGAGACCGCACAAGCCCTTTACAAAGCAGTGACACTTTCTCAAGAGGAACGCCACACAAAAGCGATGCTCGCACGGCAAGCGGTAGAGCGTAGTGATCTCAACATGTGGTTGACGAAACAAATCAGTGATATCAACGAATTGCTCGCTCAGGCAGCAACAGATGATGCTGTCGCTGTAGCAACACAGATTCAGTCAACCGGCGATAAGCTTGTTGCTAACGCAGGGTAGGGACCGATTCATCGCGTCCTCTTGGCTTTTGTAACGCCAACAAGGGCATGATAATGGATTTTGACAAACGGATGAGGAAATTGTAGGGTGCGATGGATTGCACCCTACAATTTCCTCATCCGTTTGTCAAAATCCATTAGGAGATTTTCTGTACCATTTGCTGCATAAGTTTCGCCATACCTTCTACTCCATCTACGACGATATCGGCATGGGCCAACAGTTCTGGCAACGTATCGGAATGCTGCACTACAATAGAGAGTGTCATGCATCCTTCTTGACGGAGCCGTTCGGCTTCCAATACTGCATCAAGGTCTGTACGATCATCACCCGCGAAGATCAGGCCACGCAAGTGAAAACGTTGTGCATAGGTACGTAGTGCTTGGCCCTTATTAATACCTAATGGAGCTAACACCTCGACAACCATCTTGCCCTCACCGAGACGCATCCCAAGTTGACGTGCTGGCTCCTCTAGCAATGCCAGCAAATGCTCACGCGTCTGCTCAGGAGTTGTGGAGCCTCGATAATGCAACGTACCACCAACGGTTTTGCGTTGCACAATCACCCCTGGCAAACTATCCAGATGGTGCTGTACAAGATCGAGGAGTTGTTGTCCAGGTTGAACATAACGCATCGCATCTGGCACAATCCGCACCTCATGCGTCGCTGGCAGGCCATCACTCCATTCTAAACCATGGGTGCCAATGTACGTCACATTGTCAACATTAACAATACGTGCGCCATCGCGTAGTCCACGACCAGTCATAATCGCAACATACGCATGTTGTCGCAGGTGTTCAAGCATAGCAGCAACACCTGGATAGAGATAGGCTGCTTGTGGCGTAGGAGCGATTGGGCTAAGGGTCCCATCAATGTCAAAAACAAGGCCAAGTGGTTGTTGCGCGAGGACTGACGAGAGGTCGGTGAATGCCATTAGAATTTGTTTCTCCGTGTATTTTTATAAAAATGTTCTCTTCTATTGTCCTGTATGTGTCAACATTCCTTTTATGTAAAAAGCCTGTCAAACAATTCTGCAATATCCTCATTTTTGAGATCGAGTGATGCATCCCCAATAGTCAACTCTAATCTTGACCAACGAGGCACAATGGTTGATGTAAGACGCCTAAAGAGCAGTGTGTTCGTTTCTTGTGCTATTTTTAGAGATGCCTCTATCAATTTCTCAGCATCGCCTTGCAGAAAGACATGCATCATATTCGTATGTGGCGGATTTGGTAGAATTTCGATATGTGGAAATGATGATAGTACTTCGGCTATCTCTTTTGCCTTTGTATGATATGTAACCATTTTGCCTAGATGCTCATGCAAGCCTTTTTTAGCGGCAAGCACAAATGGATAGAGATGAACGAGATTGCCTCCATGTCTACGTTGCCATATACGTGCTTCCGCAATAAAGAATGCTGGTCCCGCAAGGATAGCTCCCGCAATACCTCCCAGTGCCTTGTAGAAGGAGACATAGACACTATCAAATAACCCGGCAATTTCTGTATATTCTCGTTGATAGAAGGGCTGACATTCCCATAACCGAGCACCATCCAGATGTGTTGCAACGCCTTTTTCTCGCGCCCAGGTGACGATAGCATTCAGTTCCTCCCAAGTCGGTAGCTGTCCTCCGATTTCGCGTTGTGGCAGTTCGAGCAACAAAGCTCCAAGCGGCTCTGGAATACTCTCTAAATCCGCAAGAGTGAGCATACGATCTGCCTGCCCAACAAGCACACTCTCTAAGTTATGAAGTTTACGATACGCTTGCTGCTCGTGAATTTCAAGGTGACATGTTGGATGGAAGGCAACACGCGGTAGTTTGCGTTGGTCAGTCCATATACGAAGCGCAATCTGTTGGCACATTGTTCCGCTTGGCATAAATACCGCCGCCTCTTTGCCCAACAACCGTGCCACATCTGCCTCAAATGACGTAATGAGTTCGCCTTCGCCATAGCGGTCAAAATCGTCTTCAGCATTAGTATATTCTGCTAGTTCGCTCAACGTTTGCTTAGGAGTCTGTGGATATCCATAGGCTAAAAAGTGTTCGCAGGTTTTGACGATCTTTTGTATTTCTTGTTCGTTCATTATCTCTTACCTTTGCATTACACATATAGTACTTAGCGTTCTCTTTGTTGACGGAAAACAGCACCTTCGTTAGTATAATATATCCAAGGCTAGGGTCGTTATGTGGAAGAGGATTGTTAATTATGACAACGATACAGGGCAAACAAAAAACACCGCAAGAGAATTTGGTTGGCAAGACACTATGCAATGATGAGTATTATGTTCACCGCGTCATTGGACATGGTGGTATGGGCAAGGTCTATCTCGCGGCCCATACAGAGTTAACGGTACCAGTCGCACTGAAGCAGGCACGAGCCGATCAACCGTTACCAGAGAGTGTTGCGGCTGAGCTAGATGCTCTCTTACAGGGCGATTCCTCCTCTGTTACAGCCTCTTTACAGGATACAGCAAGCAGTGGTGGCGTGCATACAGATCGTTTTTTGCGTGAGGCACTCTTTCTGTCACGTTTGCATCATCCAGCGTTGCCATCACTCTACGACTATTTTTTTGAGGATGGCTATTGGTATCTAGTCATGGACTACATTCCAGGGCCAACTCTCACTGCGTATCTACGTCAACAAGGTCCATTGCCACCTTTGGAGGCTCTTAACTACGCGATACAACTGTGTGATGTCTTTGATTATTTGCACAAGCAGGTACCACCAATCATTTATCGCGACTTGAAACCCTCCAATATTCTTGTCACACCGGAAGGTTCCTTGATGTTGGTGGACTTTGGCATCGCACGTTATTTCAAAGAGGGTCAGAGCAACGACACCACTGATTTCGGCTCCCCCGGCTATGCCTCTCCTGAACAATATCAGGTGGAAGGCCAGACGGACGGACGCTCAGACCTGTTCAGCCTAGGTATCTTGCTCTACGAAATGCTTAGTGGTCAACGTCCCAACATGTCTAATGGCACACTCTCAGCAGATGTTTCCCGCAAGGATATACCGCCAATCTCAGCCGTGTTGAGCGGCCTGATCACACTCGCCACACGAACTGAGCCAATGTATCGTTTCCAGTCCGCTCACACCTTCTTTCTCGCCCTGGAGCGTGCCTACACACTTGAAGAGCAATGCACCTATCAGCAGCGTGTCATGCTGGAACAAGCGATGGACCATCCAAACGAGGATGATACAACAATCACGTTATCACACGCGCATGAGGGACGCGATGAATTGGGACGCAATGAATTGGTCCCTACAGAGATTGAAGCACCTCTTGTCAATTCGCTTGACCCTGCGCAACGGCAAAAGATACGTGAAGTGTTGCAACAAATGCGCTACGAGCGTCGGGAGGACGCGGAACTCGAATCGGAACTTGCTACAGTTGATGAGAAACTGGGGCTACGTGCGTCAATGGAACTTTCACAATACACGCTTCCTGTAGTATCAGATTCAGATGCTGATGTAGAAGTGTCACAACCACGACAACCATTTCGCTTTCCTGCACGACGCGTTATTCGCACCAGCTTTGTGATTGTGCTCGTACTCTGCCTCCTGTTAGCCTCGCTTCTCGTTGCTGTTCGTACTATTCGTCATATGCCACTTCTTGCGCAGGGACCTCTAGTGGCGACCAAGGCTCCTCATACTCCCACATCCGTAACGCCCACCAGCACGGTTACGACGAACGGTTCATGGGAACGCTTGCCCTCATTAGCATCTGTGCAGGCGGATAACACTGCCGCGTATGTGCAGGTCCAGGGACGCTCTTATATCTATGTCAATGGTGGATATCGTGGTGCGAAGGCATCACCGCACTATGACCATCACTTATACCGCTATGATATCGCGGCGGCCCAATGGGAGACATCAGCGAACACACAATTTCCTGGCATGGTCAACAATGCAGTCGCGGTCGATCCGTCCGGTCATCTATTTTATACCAGTGGCTACTCTACCACGAGTTATGCGGTGACTTCACTGCTGTACATGTATTCACCTGCTACTGATACCATACAAAAGATTGTACCGCCATCTACAGTGACGCTTGGCTTTGGCGATAGCATGACCGCGGACACACAGGGCCATCTCTACATCACACAAGGCTTTACACAAAGTGGTGCGAGTCAAAGGGCCGGAACGGGCTGGTATCGCTACGATATCGCAACGGGACAATGGCATATCCTGGCACCCTTACCGATAGGACTTGGCTATGTGGTACTCGCAACCGAGAGCAATGCAAATATTGTTCTGATTGGTGGAGCAACCGACGCGGGACAACATATACAGACTGACACCGTATACACATACGACACAAGCTCAGATTCATGGCAACAAGTAGCGACCAATGCGCCCTATGCCCTTAGTGGAACCGCCAGTTGTATTGTGCGACCAGGGCAGCTTGCAATTATCGGCGGCTACGACGATGCACACAATAACGGACTCGATACGGCATGGCTTGTCGATATACATACCATGAGATGGACACCCTTAACGCAACTTCCCACCGGTAGTTCTGTCCTGGGTGCAGCCGCCAGCGACGGACAAGGCCATGTGTTTTTAGTAAGAGGGGCAAGTGATCCTAGCCAACCCACGGCGGATTTTTGGGAATTGACGGTTCGGTAAAAATTCACCAATCGTCATTTTTCGCGAAGAGAAACGTGGAGGTGTCGAACTCTGTACGGGTCTGATTTTATCACACCC
>CAXTWV010000156.1:0-11283 GCA_964248005.1 uncultured Ktedonobacteraceae bacterium
CACCACCCACAGAAGGAGAGCCAGGAGGAGATGCCAAAAACCTCCCCCTGAAAGCAAGGGGAATGCCCCTCCCATAGACGACCCAATGCTATATCGCAACGTTGTATGGGAAGGGCATTCCCCTTGCGGGTGCCCTGGTTCACATTTGTTCTTACATGCTACAAGATACTAATATTCGTCGATAATAGAGTCACCTTCTTCATCATCGTCGTGTTGTTCGGCGTCGGGAAACCAGCGTCGCACGGTTTGTGCGGCGATAGAGGCAGGTGCTTGCTGTTGTAGTGTTGCCGCAGGAACATCACCTGTTTCCGGCGGACACTCTTGCAGTTCGAGTGTGGTCGTGTTCAACGTCTTTTCAAGGCTCTTAATGATACTAAGCGACTCAACAGGAGAATCGACGCCCTCCTGCTCCATTTTTTGCACGCTTTCTTTTAACGTATTGATTTGCTTGATAAGCTGATCTTGGAGTGTGCGCAACTGGCTGCATCGGTCGGTATTGTTGTTCATGCGGTCTTTTTCTCCTTTAAGTCTCACTCGCTTTTTTACAGATAATCTTCCACCTGATAAGCAGACTCTTCTATCTCTCTACGTCATAAAAGAGCGTGAACAGTGTATCATTTTCAGCGACACATCGTTTATTATACTCCACGAACATACAGAAGCAATGCCTAATCCAGTTGTGTCCATACTGTTTGCAGACGATGACGTGCAAGGCTAAGTGCGGTTGCTAATCCAAGTAGCGTCACACCCATAATGGTTAACGCTAATGAGGGTGGAAGTCCTAGCGAGGGCAAAAACAGCGCGTGCATCGCACTTACAACTACCAAGCCCGCTCCACTCAAGACAAAGAACCGTGTACGCATCGTCACACCTAACAGTAAGAGAGCCAGTGCTTCACCAGCGAGAATGAAGGTTGGTTGAATACTTGGCTCACTAAAACTTGACCAGAGTGTTGGCAACAATAATAGGGACGCGCCAAGAATTGAGCAGAGTTGCCCTAATCGTTGATGTTGCACAATACGTTCATTATGCGCAAGAAACGGTGCAATCACAATCAAGTAGGTCGCGGGTGCCAATGTAAGCCATTCAATACGTGTGAGTTGGAACGTAGACAATTCCCATGGAATAGCCAAAGCGACTACTAAGCCGGCAGCATACATCGTCCAATAATGCTTCTCTTGCTGTCCCCACCCATACCAGAAGAGTTGTACAGCTAGCAGCAGGAGTACACCAATGCCGACGTGTGCTAATGCTCCTGCATCAGGCGATAGTCCACCCTGTCCAATAATCACCAGGAGTATTCCGACCTGACCGATGAAACTCAGCAACGTATACCACATACCTCGTGATGAGCCTTGTACTTGCGTTGGCAAGAGATGCCAGATGAAGCGTATAGCAAAAACAAAAAAGAAGAGCAAACTCAATGCACCCATTTGTTGCCACGGCTCCCAATGCGTCTGCACAATGCCCCATAGCACAAGAGAGATAGGGAGAATAAGCAGTTCACGCCTGCGCTCTACCAACACTACTACACAGGCGAGGAGGATGAAGGCAAGCAGACTACCATATACAGTCATACCTATAATTTGGACGCCTCCCATAAGGGTGTTCCAAACAATAGTCAACGCAATAGCGAACAGTGAGACACAATACCAGGGCCAACTCCATGTAAATGTTGCCAACATAGACGATGGCGCACCATCTCTCGTTTTGCTCAAACGTCCCGCTACAAGAGCGATTCCGCCCGTCACAAGGGCTACTCCTGTCAAGTAGTAGGTCGGAAAGGCGATTTGTGCGCTGATACTCTTGAACAAGTCCGCATTGAGGCGTGCAACTAGAACTGTTCCCCATAGAGCGAAGACCGCAACAAGCCACAGCCAACGTGCTTGCCGCTCGAAGATTAAGATCGCGTAGGCAACCAGCGCATAGAGTAACAAGGCATCAGGAATAGCGGTAGGAAATGGAGTGTTGATACCTCCTAACACACCATGCACGCCTGTCAGCACGGCTGCCGCTAGTGCAGTGACATAAAAAGGAATTGTCCATGTCTTTGCCACAATTCGCCCAATGCCTACAGCTAACAGAGCGGCGATACCTGCTACACACGCCAGCACCCAAAGAGGATTTGAGGGTACGAGAAGGCCAGCAACAGCGAAACCGATAGTCACAAGTAGCATCCATTGCCGATGTGTTAGCACAGCAACTCTATACCAGAGAAGTGCTAGACCAGCCATTTCCAGTGCAACGGAGAATGGTATACCGAGCCAGTTCTGTACAGTACTCGTCGGGACAAGTACGTCAACGTAGCATATCATAATGCCATAGAAGAGTCCACTTGCGAGAAGAGGCCACTCCCATGAAAACAAGGAAGTCAGTGTTATCTTCAAACCATCTGTCACAATATCGGCTAGTCCTCGTTTATATTGTTCCACCTTAGCAAGCACAAGCGCGACAAGCGGTAAGCCAACGCCTAGTAGTAACATGATACGTGGACGTTCCACCAATGCAGGGAAGGCCAACAACATATATATCATAGGGATAAAGAGCCAGATGTGCCGCCTCTGATAGACGATGACGCCATAAGATAGAAGCGCGAAAAGGAATAAAAGTGCAAGATTGGCATCTATACCATAGCTGACATATAACAGCAGAGTAAGCGTGGCTTCCCCAAGAATAAGTACATCCAGTGGATTAGACCATGCTGAGCTAATTGAACGTCGTACTATGATAGTTCCTATGAGAAACACAAGTGTCAACGCTAGAAACTCATAGGCAACGGCTATATGAAACGAGAGCACAATCATACTATACATCCACGTGAAGAGGAGACCACTTGCTAGCAATAGCCAAGGCCATGTTGTCTGTGGAAGTGCTGGTATTCGTCGCAAACCTGTATGACTCAACATAATGCTGACTGTGAGTATACAACTTGCAGCGAGAGCAGTCAGAGCAAAAAATGTATTTCCATTGAGAGGAAATTGTATATCATGCCCACTATATACTACCTCTAGTAGATTTAGCGGCACCTGGGGCGCGACTAATAAGGGAACAAACGCGACAAGTACAAGCGCGATTCCCTCTGCGTGGTTCCATACCTGTTGAAAACGTTGTAATGAGTTGCGTGCGATGAGTGTTGCGAGGTGATAGCAAACAGCGATGGCTGTGAACAGCAAGCCATAGGCAACTGCACGCACTTCAAAAACATAGGCGAGAGCTACAGTAAGGCCAAGCAATTGATAGGGGACAACAGCTAACCAGGTAAATTGCTTTGTTACCCAGAAGTATGTACATGTCCAGGTGAGCAGAAGTACGAACATAACGATACCCACGACACGTACTTCAAGGAAAGAATGATCAATTGCTTCGAGTATTAGAGCATATGGATACACATACAGTATATCCAAACATAGCACAGCGATACATGCGTACATTAGTACGCGGACAGGTTCGCGCAGAACAGCAGTATTGCGACGAAACAAGTGCTCATTCTTGCTAACTGAGAGTAACGCCACAAATGCAAGTGGCATGAGTAGCACAGGCCACCACCAGTATGCGAGATGGAACGCAAATGCAATGGCGAGGTCAGCTAGCACTAACGCAACCGCCGCAAGGTAGCCAAAGGGTTTATATTGCTGCGAAATGGTGAGAGTTGCATACACAATAGCTGCATAGGTAGCTGCTATCGCTACAACGGTTGGAGCCGATAGCTGAATGAGATGTCCTGCCACGAGTCTATAACCAGAAAATCCCACGAGAGGAACAAGTAAAGAGAAAATTGCGATATAAATGCGTGAGATGAAGCGAAAGCTGGGAAAACAGTGAAAGACAAAACCAACGGTTGCGAAGACGAGATGAACGAGAAAGAGCACAAGAAATGAGAGAAAGAGATTTGTCGTTGTCGCCACGAAGCTTAATGAACCAATCAGAATGAGAAACGCGCCAAGTGAAGAGACGATATTGATTGTTTGGTCAGCAAAAAATGAGCGTAGCGAGAACATGCGTTGTGGCTCAGAAAAATTAGGCATCTGAACAGGCTGTGTTGGTGGTATCACAGTTGCGTGTTCAGCAGAAACACGGGGTATATCTGTCACTGGGAATACCTGATTATCAGCGTATACAGATGTAGTAGGAATGCTCATGGATGGAGATAGAACAACCTCTGAACGGGGAGTAGAAGGCACGTTTTGTCTTGCGGGAACAGTATAGAGTTGCTGACGAACAGAGTGGAGACGCACCCGATAGCGTTGTAGTAAATTCGTCACAGTGGCCTGTGCTCCGCCATATGTGGCAACGCGTTGCAGGTTACGAATTGACTCTTCCAGGAAGTGCTCCTCTTTGGGCATGCTGACTGGATAGCCACAACGAGGACAAAAATCACCTGCTTGTAGATGAACAGACATACCACAGCAATCACAGCGTGGGTCATGGGGTTGAGATACTGGTAGCATATGGAACCCCCCTTTGCTATATTTCTTGTTTTTTAGGCGTATATATTTATGGATACTATGCTTATGTGCGAGCGGTCAATACATAACCTCTCGTCTTGTCATCAGTGTATAGAAAAAGCACGTGGATGATGAGTGTCAAATGTCCTATAGATGCTGAGATATTGACGAGATACGTTTGTTGTGATACAAGAAAGTCAGGGATAATGTGGGAAAGGCAGCTCAACCATCTACAATATCTTTGTGGTTCAATACAATAGGTACAAAAACACATCGCAAGAATGAGCTTAGTATTCGTAACGAAGCTAAGCCATAAGGAGTAATATATCTTGACCAATCGTCCCGATATTCTGCTGCTTGTCCTCGACACACAGCGCGTTGACCGCCTTTCCTGTTATGGCTATGGGGCCGAAACCTCGCCACATCTTGATGCGTTCGCAGAGGATGCGACACGTTTTCGCCATGCCTACGCCGCCGGACAGTGGACCGTTCCTTCACATACATCTATGTTCACGGGCCTCTATCCGGGTCGGCATCACATGTTTCATGCATATTCGATGTTGCCCGATAGTCTCACCACGCTCTCAGAACGGCTTGGGCGCAACGGCTATTTCACGGCTGGTTTTTGCAATAACCCCTTGATTGGAGTCGTCAACACAGGCTTACATCGCGGCTTTCAAAGCTTTTTAAGCTATAGTGGCTTAATGACTTCGCGTCCTCATCAGACCAGAGAAAATTTGAGTGTCTTCGACCGCTATCGCAGATACTTCAAACGTCTTCTGGCTTCTGGTCTCACCGCGGCGCAGGACTACTTCGCACGTTCAGATGCCTTGCTCGACCTGTCGTTTTCACCTTTGCTTGCCCCTATCTGGCAAACCGCGGTCAAGTTCAAAGGCAATACACCTAAGACACTGAATGACGCCGCGAAACTCCACATTGAACGTAAAGGCATAGAGAAAGACCAACCCATCTTTAGCTTCATCAATCTCATGGGTACACATACACCTTACCACCCACCGTTACGCTTCATCGAGCGTTTCGCTCCACATGTCAAGCAAGACAAAAATGAGCAACGCTACCTACGTCAATTCAATAGTGACGTGTTTGGATGGATGGCGCCGCTCATCACACCTGTGGATGAGGAGCATAAAGCTACGCTTGATGGTGTATACGACGCTGAGGTGGCACATCAGGACGAATTAGTTGGTGATTTCCTGCAAAAGCTGCGTACAAGCGGTGTACTTGATAAAACAGTGGTGATTATCTGTGCGGATCATGGAGATCACCTTGGCGAAAAGCAACTGATGGGACATAGTATCTCGCTCTACAATGAACTCGTGCATGTGCCTTTGATTATCCGAGACCCCAGCAGTGACTTTCCGCGCGGAACAACCGTAGATTCAGTTGTATCGACACGGCGCGTCTTTCATACGGCACTTACAGCAGCTGATCTTGGAACGGAGCAAGAGCAGGGACTTTCACTGGCGCAAAGTGCCGAGAGCGATCCCGATCATGGCACTATCTTCGCAATGGGCGTTACACCCAAAAATTTGTTGAACATTATAGAGCGCCGCAGACCCGATCTAGTCGAGTTACGCCATTGTGACCAGACACGTTATGCACTCTGGAATGGTCATCACAAACTCATTCAAACGGATGATGCTAACGCGGAACTCTTTGATGTTTTCGACGATCCTTCCGAGCAACACGACCTGCGTGCTATACTACCTGAGCAAGCCGAGACATTACAGAAACGTTTACATACATTCGTACACCGTGTTGAAGAAACAGATACGACGGGAACCGAAGAAACTGAAGAATTTGAAGATCCACAAGTATACCGTCGCCTACGCGATTTAGGCTATTTAGAATAAGGAATGGCATATGTATCCTCCAGTTAGCCCTATTGTTTTTCAACTTGGCCCATTTGCACTCCACTGGTATGGCCTCACGATGACGCTGGCGATCTTTCTAGGAACCTATGTCGCGGGTCGCTATATCACACGACATGGGCATGATGGCAGTGCCGTGTGGGACATGCTCATGTGGGTGCTTATCCCGGCGATTATCGGCGCACGTCTCTACTACGTCTTTATTCAAGCTCCTCGTGGACCTGGTGGTCTGGACGAGTATCTTGCACACCCCATTGAGATACTAGAGGTATGGCGCGGTGGTATTCATATCTATGGCGCGTTCATATTTGGTGGCATTGCAGCGGTCCTGTTTCTACGGTACCGCAAACTGCCGTTGTTGCCCTTTCTCGATGGTATTGGTGTAGGTCTGCTTCTAGGACAGGCCATTGGACGTATCGGCAATTTTATCAATCAAGAACTTTATGGACCACCAACCACACTTCCGTGGGGCTTACGTATTGACCCTGCCCATCGCCTTGCACCCTACAACGACCTCACGAAATATCCTGAAAGTGTGCGCTTCCAGCCGCTCTTTCTCTATGAATTGCTGTGGGATGCACTTGGCTTTGTAATCATCCTGTGGATAGCACGTCGCTTCTCGAAGCAACTCAAAGAGGGCGATGTGTTCTTATTGTTCTTGATCTGGTCGCCGTTAGGTCGCTTCTTCATCGAGTTTCTCCGTACCGACTCGTGGTTCTTCCCCGGCACTCCATTCAATCCCGTGCATATTCTTACTGCTGCTATGGTAATTGGCGCAAGTATCATTTTTTTCCTACGTCATCGTGGTACAGCGAGCAGTCAGATGCAGAGCGTGAATGAGACTTCTCCTGTGAGTGGAGACGAAATATCTGCTGAGACTGAGAACGTTGATGATAGCGAACATGTAAATAGTATTACAAGTAATGCCTCAGCTGATTCATCGCAGAGCAATGCGTTAGGATGAGAAAGAGGAGAGCATAGTCATGAGTGAGTTTCCCAGCTGGCTTGCCTCTACACTTGCATCTGATGCAACTGAGGGGCATAGTGCTCTTGCACCGTGGATACGTTTGCTTACATCCGAAGGGCGAGTCGTTGGACCTGCATTCGTCGCACTTATGAGCCAGGATGATAACCTCTCGGTTCGTGAAGCACTACAAGCACCACAAGCGGCTGGCTGCGTCCTGGTTGTTGGGGGTGGTAGCACTTCGCGGACAGCGACCATTGGCGGGCTGATGGCATTAGAAATGCAGAACGTGGGCATTCTTGCGCTTGTGACAGACGGCTTAGTACGTGATAGCAGTGAACTTCGTCAGATGGAACAGTTCAAAGTATGGTGTCGAGGCGTCACACCCATAGCATCACAGAAGCAAGGGCCTGTACAAATTGGCGGCTCGGTCTCGCTCGGCGGGACGCTCATACGAGATGGCGATCTGGTTATCGCCGATGAGGATGGGATAGTGATCTGGCCTAAAGAGCTGATCGACTCCTTGCTCGTCAAAGCCGAAGCCAAATGGCAACAAGACAATGCTCGGCTTGCGCGATTGCAAGAGAGAAAAATTTGATAGGCACACCGATGCGCTTGTAAAGCGCATCGGTGTGCCTATCAAATTTTTCCATTAGCTTATAATCTAAAATTTGTAGCGTAGTAACAAATGGTTCCCAGCCATTTTCACGCTCATCAAGGTTGCCCATTCCTGATCGGGGTGAAATGCGTGTCCCTCTACGAGCGAAAAACGATGCGTATCTTGTGAATGTCCGGCGAGATGCGGGGCAACCGTTACGAACAATTCGTCAACTACGTGGGCCTTCAAAAGTGATGAGAGCAAATTGGGTCCACCTTCGTATAAAGCAACCTGTACTCCGTACTCGCTCACGAGTAACGTCAATGCATCGACAGGTGATACACCACTTTCTGATGATGTAGGTGCTGTAATTACATGGACATCGACTCCTTGAGGTACCGTCTTCTTGCGTAGAGCAGCTTGCCCTTGCTCGGTTGTGATAATCACAGCCCGCAGTCCAGGTGTATGAAACGTTTTGTCTTTGAAGTTTATATCACCGCTCGCTGTCAGAATAACACTTATTGGGAGTGCTTCTTGCTTGCCTAACCGCGTGCGTAACTCTGCGTAAACATTGGCATAGTCAGGAGAGATCGTGGCAGGAATATGTAGATGGTTGGCGTCTTCACGAAGCGAGCTGGTTCCGATGATTACCGCGTCAGCATAGGCACGCAACAGACCCATCACCATCTTGTCTTGTTTGTTGTTCCCACTGACTGCCGCTCCACCTGTTTGTCCTGGGGCATTGTAAGCCACCACACCATCAATAGTTTCCACAAAATTCGCCATCACATACGGTCGCTCTTGCGGCATAGATTCAGGTAGTGCAAAGCCTCCGCCATAGAGCATAGCAAGTGATTCAGGCAATGTATCTACTGGAACGTGTTCCCGTTCGTAAAGCGTCACAATTGGGTCCATACTTTTTTCTCCTAACAAACGTGTTACATAGTGCTGCTGAAGAAGCGTATATTGTGTAATACCTATTTTCACGCAGAGCTACCCAAATGTCCATATCATACTATGATAACAGAAACTTAAACATTGGGTATCGCTAAGAAAGAATACTGATATGAAAGATGCACCCACAGATACATTCAACCTCGTCAAAGCAATGGAAGAGAACTACAATGCGTATGCCTTATACTTTGCGCGTGTACCCTACCTGGAGTTGCGAGAGTCACCTGAAATAACACTCATTATGAGCAAAGAAATTCGTTTGTGGAATATTGTCACGCGCACACATCTTGCTCCCACTCAAGTTACAGCAACAGTTGAAGCAATGACTTCACACTTTGGCTCACTCGATCTACCGCTCACATGGCACATCTTACCTTCAACACAGCCACCAAATCTCGCTGAGTATCTTGAGAAGTATGATTTTTTGCTTTTTGACGAAGAGCCGCATATGGTTATTGAGCCTGCAAAACATGTTCTCGATCTACCTGCTATCCCCGGCTTTACAATTGAACTAGTAACAGATACAGCAAGTCTTGCTCGATGGTATCAGGCAACAGTAGCTGGTTTCTTTCCTAACACGCCATCGCTTGGGCAACTTTTCCTGGATGCATATACGTTGCTTGGCTTTGATACACAAGGTCCATTTCTACATTATACTGGCTATATGCATGGTGAACCTGTTGCCGCTTCAACACTTCTCTTTACGGAAGGCATGGCTGGCATTTATGACGTGTGTACCATCCCTTCAGCTCGTGGTAAAGGCTTTGGAACTGCGATGACACTCGCTCCATTATTGGAAGCGCGAGCACGAGGCTATCGTTATGTCTGTCTGCAAGCAACGCGTATGGGCTATCCTCTCTATGAACGTCTAGGCTTTATAGAGCAATACCGCGAACGGAGATATTTGTGGCGTCCTGGCCCGCTTCAGGAATCATAATCTCAAATACACTGTTCAGACTAGCACTCATGCTGACGATAGAGAAGGGTATAGATAGAAGGAGGGCTTATCTCTTGGTCAGCAATATAGAAGAACAAACACTAGAAATTCTTCCATTACCAGAACCGTTAGCAAGTCAACACGTATCATCGCTGCTCACAACGCAATGCATCGAATATAGTGTTGGCGTCATGGCCTACAACGAAGAAGCCAATATCGGGCGCACACTCGACGCCATCTTGAACCAGACACATTCCAGGACCGCACTGAATGAAATTATCGTTGTCGCAAGCGGTTGTACTGACAACACAGTTGCTGTCGTCGAGGCCCTTATGGCTTCTGAACCACGTATCCAACTTCTTGTTCAGCCACGTCGCGAAGGGAAAGCATCAGCAATCAATCTTTTTCTGCAACATGCTCGTAGCTCCGTACTTGTCATGGTGGGAGCCGACATCATTCCTGAACGTGACACGTTAGAACAGCTTTGTACACACTTTTTAGATGCCAGCGTTGGAATGGTGGGAGCACATCCACTACCTGTCAACGATCAAGAAACTTTTGTCGGGCATGCTGTTCACCTGTTGTGGCTTCTGCATGACCGCATGGCACGTCGAAGTCCGAAACTTGGCGAGGTCGTTGCGTTCCGCAATACAGTTGAGAGCATCCCAACTGATACTGCTGTTGACGAAATTTCTATTCAAGCCGCAATATCCGCACAAAAACTTTCGCTTGTCTATGAGCCAGAGGCCCTTGTTTACAACAAAGGACCAATGACCATTCGTGATTTTCTCAAACAGCGACGCCGTATTCATGCCGGGCACCTGAAAATTCGTGAGCAAGAACAATACGAAGCTCCCACTATGAGTGTGCTGCCTATTCTGCGCGAACTCCTCACGAGTTCTCCCTATGCAGCAAGTAGTCCAAAGCAACTTGTATGGACGCTTGGTACAGTTGGTTTGGAGGGACTGGCACGCTTGCAGGGACACTATGATGTCATGCGGAAACATTCGCATTCCGTCTGGCAGGCGGTCGCATCCACAAAGACGCTGGAAGATGCAGAACGCAAACTGCGACGAATCTCAAAGACGCAAAGTGTCATCGTCTTTCAGATACAGCGTGAAGGCGGAAAGATACTCGACATATCGGTAGAACGGGGCATCCACGCGCTTCTACAAAAAACGCTACCTTCACTACGGAAATTTATGCGTAGAGATGACTTGCTGAGCACTCATGGAATGCATACACTTATAGCTGTCTTAAACAGTGAACAAGGTGGTGCCGAGTTCGTTGCGCAACGTCTACAATCTCTCCTGGAAACACGTATACGCGATAGTGGTCAACAACGCATCCCTCTACAGGTACGTTATCATGCGGTCTCCTTTGGACAAACAACCGAAGCCACGCAGTAACACGTGCTTGTATGTATGTGATATGCGTGGCATATCACATACATACAAGCACGTGTTACAATGAAGCGGTAGCCATATCAGGAG
>CAXTWV010000157.1:0-11243 GCA_964248005.1 uncultured Ktedonobacteraceae bacterium
ACAGAGCGTTATGGGCAATTCCCCCTGTCCTCATTGTACAGGGGAAATGGCACATCATAAACGCGCACGGAACATGTGTTAAAAATAGAAGATAGGCTCTGCCTTGTTCAGGAATCGCGAGGCCAAGAGGACGCGATGAATCGGTCCCTACAAGCTCACTAACTCCTCAAGTGTCGTAATGACCATTGCTGGAGGTTTCCTCAATGTGTCGAACAGGCCGTGAGAGCGGTTGACCCATGTGGCTTGCATACCTGCGTTGTCGGCACCGATGACGTCGAATGGATTCGATGAGATAAGGCGGACTTCTCCTATGGGTCGCTGCAATCTGTTTGCCACAAGCTGATAGACTTTTGGTGATGGTTTGTACATTTTAATCTCATCGACGCTGACGAAGCCTTGAAAATAGAATTCTAAGTGTGCGGCTTGCATGATTGCGCTCAACATGGTGGGGCTTCCATTGGAGAAGACGACCATCGTGTGTCCCTTCGCTTGTAACTGTTCAAGGCCACTCTGTACATCTGGAAAGAGCGCGAGGTCGTTGTATTGTGCCATGAGTTGTTGTTTCTGCTCGTTGGTAAGGTGTCCATTCACGGCGGCAAGTGCGTAATCTAATGCTTTGCGCGTCACTTGCTCGAAGTCTTCGTATTGCTCCATCACGGTTAAACGGAAGCTGTACTCTAACTGTTTTTGGCGCCAGATTTCCGCCGCACGAACCGCAATTCCCTCTGGTAGATACTGCTCAAGTTGTGTCCAGATGCGCAGAGGATCGACAAGCGTCCCATACATGTCAAAGGCCAATGCTTCTTGTGTCATACTCATACCTCTTTCTCGTATACTTTGTCCTTCCGAAATAGCAGGCAAGTAAAGGCTATCTCTGTCTCAATCTCGTTCATTGCAGACATAACGCTCTTTATCTCATCTGATAAATGCCAATAGTTAGGTGTCATCATCACGGCTTGCAGGATTTCTTGCTTGGTGAGATGCAATGTTGTGTTGACTGAGGTTGCTCCGATATACGTGAAATATGGCGTGAATTGCTCGATCACATGCTCTTGCTTATGTTCTTCGATGCTTAAAAGGCCAAGCATCTCGCGTAATTGTTGTAAATGTTGAGGAGCAGGGATGACTACGAGTGCTATGCCGCCGAGTGTGAGAATACGTGCGAACTCCTCGACGTTGCGCGGCGCGAAAATGTTAAGCAAGATGTGAAGCACATCATTCGCGAAGACAAGACGTTCTTTGAGATTGGCAACGAGAAAATGTATGCCTTTGTAGCGTTTCGCCGCCATACGCATCGCCTCTTTCGCAATATCTAGTCCAATGTAGTCTATGTGTGCATTGGGAAATTGTTGACCGAGTGTGTGTTGTAGCTGACCAAGATAATAGCCTTCGCCACAGCCAGTATCGAGCATAGTGATGTAGGGTAAGTCATTATCCGTGTCGCTTTTCAAATAGTCATAGAGCAGTGTGGTAATGGCAGCGACAAGTGGCTGATAATGTCCGTGTTCCAAAAAAGCGCGTCGTGCAAGTAGCATCTCTTTGGTATCACCCATACTATCAGGAATTTTTTTTGTGAGCAGATTGATGTAGCCCTCTTTCGCGATGTCGAACGTGTGAGCGTTCTCACATTTGACAGCATTACCAACTTGTGTGAAATGTGTCTGACATAGAGGACATGTGAGGATACGTAAGTAGTGTGGTAGAGATATATTCATGGGTGCCTTTGCTATCTAGTCCATTTTTCTCTTCATTATGCCACGATGACGCAAGAAACGGTACAATTGTATCATCGTGGCTGTTCTGTTAGAATGGAATGAAACGTATAGTATGGCTCAAGGAAATAGAATATGAATTATGCAATTCTTGGTGGTGGTGCTTTGGGATTGATGACAGCCTATCGTCTTACACAAGCGGGCCATGCAGTAATGGTCTTCGAGCAGGAACCGATTGCCGGTGGGCTTGCGTCAGGGTTTCATGTCAGCAATGACGAGCAGATGTGGTTGGAAAAGTTTTATCATCATTTGTTCCGTTCAGATACAACGGTGATACAGATCATTAAAGAGTTGGGTCTGGACGACCGTCTTGAGTGGCTACGCCCTCGTTCGGTCTGTCTCATTCATGGCAAAACAGAGCAACTTGATTCGCCTCTATCACTCCTACGTTTCAAACCGTTGCGTATTGATGAACGGGTACGGGTTGCGGCAGTTTTGGCCTTTCTCAAAGTCGTTCCTCCTGCATGGCTAGAGGGTAAGACTGCTGATGCATGGTTGCGACGTTGGATGGGCAAAGGACCCTATGGTATGCTCTTTGAACCGCTTTTTGTTGGTAAGTTTGGTGCGATGAAAGACGAGATTGCGCTTCCGTGGTTCTGGGCGCGTATTCATGACCGCACGACGCGACTCGGTTATATGCGAGGCGGCTTTCAGCATGTCTATGAACGACTCGTAGAACGCATTCACCAACAGAACGGAAAGGTTTTGCTCGACACACGTGTTGAGAAGGTGGAGCAAGTCGAGGACGATGTGGATGGCAAGCCGCAGTGGAGTGTGCAGACAAGCAAGGGAACATGGACATTTGATCGTGTCATTTCGACATTGCCTACGCGTCTCTCCTGTCGTCTCATCCCAGCATTGCCAGAGGACTATCGCGCGAAATACGATTGGGGACAGGCATACGGGGCACATTGTCTTGTGTTAGCTCTCAAAAGGCAGTTGACTGATAGCTACTGGATTAATATCTGTGATAGCGGCTATCCCTTCACGGGCCTGTTTGAGCACACAAACTTCCGCTCGCCCAGCGAGTACGATGGTAAGCATCTCCTGTATCTCGGCAACTATCGTCCCATGAATGATCCACTGTTTACACAAAGCAAGGAGGAGGTTCTTGCTGAATTTTTACCGCATCTGCAACGCCTCGTCCCCAACTTCACGCCAGAAGATGTGCAGGAAAGCTGGCTATTCAAAGCACCATTCGCACAGCCCATTGTTACCACTGAGTATAAAGAGCATATTCCACCACTCGAAACACCACTTGACGGTTTATGGATAGCGAATATGTTCCAGATTTATCCACACGATAGAGGACAAAATTATTCGTTCGAGCTTGCCGAACGATTGGTGAAACAAGTGTCGTAGGGACTGATTCATCGCGTCCTCCTGGCAATCAACCGCTAAGGAGGACGCGATGAATCGGTCCCTACGGTTACACAACCCGTGCAAATAGATCGTTTTCGCCGATAATATCCGGGCCGACGCGTGAGGTGGCGAGTTGATAGTATTCGATACTGCGCCAACGACGCTGTACCTCTTCTGGAATTTGTGCCATTACGGTGTTTGGATTCATCTGTGTACGATGCATGGCCCACGACCGAGCTTTCGCCTCTTGCCACGCTTCAACATTGAGGCGGACCGAGATTTGTTCATCCGAAAGACCTAATGTGTTTGGATCGAGACCTTTGAACGCACTTCCGTAGTCTTCTTGCGCTCCCATCCATTCTGAAATAGTGACGATGGTACTGCGTGGAAATGATGTATAGTAGAGCTTAGCAGTCGCATGAGCAGGACCTAGTTCTGGATAGAGGGCGTCATCCGCAGCAGCATGAAAGGCACTTGTTGTATACTGGTAGATAGCGATGTGGTCAGGGTGCCCATACGCACCGGACTCATCGAATGTCACGATTACTTGAGGGCGAAACTCACGAATGATCGCGACAAGCTTGCCGACCGCATCAGCCATGTGAACACGTACAAAGGCCCGTGTGTCTTGATTTTCGGGTGTTCCTGCCATACCAGAATCTCGGTAGTCGAGAAACCAGAGCTTTTGCACATGCAATGCTTTGGCAGCTACACGCATCTCTTGTTCACGAACCAGCCCTAGATTTTCGGGTGTGGCAAGTGCCGGGTCTGCAATCTCTCCCACTTCACCGCGAGTCGCGTAGACAAGCCCTGTTTCTACACCTTGCGTGTTATACTGTAGCAATGCACCACCAATCATACCCTCATCATCGGGGTGTGCGAAAACGCCGAGTAATCGTTTTGTTGACATTGTTCTCATTCCTTTGTGTGTTCCTGCTGAATGGAACCTCAGCATCACTGTAACATGTGTCCTTTGCGTCTGTCAATTTTTATGAAAACGTGCTTAAGAAACAGCGAATTTCTTTCTATACATTTTCCGCACATATCCTTTAAGAATAGAAAAGCATTGTAATGCATTTATCTATCTTTTCATAGATAAATGTGTTACAGTATCTTTGTTATATTGGCAAGGAAGCCACTTGTGCAGAGATGGAAGCACGTTATTGTATCAAAGCCATATCTACTTTCAACTGTACGAAATAACATAAAGGAGTGATTACCTGATGGCAAGAACAATTTTAGATAGAGAATTATATGCGTTGGATCAACAAATTATTCAGCTGGGGGCGTTAGTTGACGATGCTCTGGCGAAAGCGTTAGAAGCACTTGAGACGGGCGATCTTGCGAAGTCGGGTATCGTCATTGAGGCTGACGCTATTATAGATAGCTTACGTGCCGCGGTAGAGGAACACGCAATTCGTCTCTTGACCTTACAACAGCCGCTTGGTGGGCGCGATCTGCGCTACCTTGCATCCACGCTGTCAATCGCGGGTGATCTTGAGCGTACAGGTGATGGTGCGGCGGGTATCGCGCAAATCCTGCTTCGTATGACGCCGTTGCGTGGTAGTGCCATGCCCCATGTCAAGATTGACAGTGCGGCTGATGTGGCGGCGCATCATGGTGCCGTCGAGATTACCGAGGCGTCTGTTATGCATGGCTTGCTTGAGTTAGGAAAAGAAGCACGCCGTGTGCTACAAGGTACTATGAAGGCATTTGCGGACCGTAACGTCAATGCCGCGCGTTATATCTGGGAAGAGGATGATGTCGTCGATGTGCGTTATCATCTGGTGCGTCACGATCTGATGGCAATGATGGCTGGCACGCGTGCTATTCCTGCTTTGCAAAATGATTCGCTCATCTTGCAACGGGCAACCTATTTACTCTGGATCGGGCATAAGCTAGAGCGCGTGGGAGACCACTGCCAAAACATTTGTGAACGCATCGTGTTTATCATCGAAGGCGAAACCTCAATCGCACGCTCCGAACCTCAATAAGAGAGCATTGAATAACTACGAATCACGGAATAACTACGAATCACGGACGCCCACAAGGGGCTACCCTACTATACTTTTACGCATCCTACGCACGTTTTGTATAGTAGGGTAGCCCCTTGTGGGCGTCCGTGGTGCTCCAAATCCCACCCAATTGCGCTTCTTTCAACAGTATTGCCCCTTGTAAGCGTCCGTTGTGTATATGTGGGCTTCTGTTGATTCTCTAAGACTTTATCGCGTCCCAGAAGTAGTTTGAGAGCTGAACATAGCCAGCAGGACTAGGGTGAAAGCCATCACCGCTGATATACTCAGGATGTGCGGTAAGCTGACTTTGGTGAATGAACAAATCGACGAGCGTTACTTGATAACGCGCAGCAGTTGCCGCGATAGTCACGTTCCAACGTCGAATTTCAGCGACCGTCTTTGCTTTTTGGCTAGTTGATTGACCCGCAAAGGCTGGTAGAAGTGTTAAGTCTGGCAAGTTCGCTATAACAATGCGAGCCTTTGTGCCTGTCCGCAGTTGTTGCAAAAGGCTATTAAGGTCTTTCATATACCCATCGTATGGCACGCCGCCAACAAAATCATTGGCAACAAGCCAGATGGTGATAAGCGTGGGCGCGGTGTTCAATGCAAGCGGTAACTCTTGTGTCAGTGCTTCATGCAAACGAATACCGCTCACGCCAAGATTAAGCAAATGTGATCCTTTTTGTAGACGTGCCGCCAGGAGTGGCACGTAGCCCTGTGATCCCGGTTCGTTGCTTCCAACCCCAACCGCGTCAGAGGCACCGAGCGCGACATAGGTAACGGGTGTAGAAAGTATTTGCTGTGCTGTGATAGGCTGTGTTGCTGTTGGTAGAGGCCTTGGGGCCGTTGTTGTATTCGCCGGGCCACTCCCACATGCTACTGAAAGAAACGCAAGCAGGCAAAGGAGCAGGAATGTGCGTGTAGATATCTTCATTTTCTTGTTTTCGTGCTAATAAACCATTATTGGTACCCTCGTATTGTATCACAGCACCAGGAAAAAGAGGATGATACACAAAATCTGCGAAGACAGGTTTTGTGTATCATCCTCTTTTCTTTTCTACATTCTGCTTTGATAGGCGCGGCGGAAGTAGGTGAATGCTTCCTGAGCCTTGCCTCGCGCTTCGAGTAATTGAGCGTACTGAACAGAATGCTCGGTTAGTTCTACCTGCTGATGCAGATGTTCTAACATGGTTAGACCTTGTACAAAGTGCTCATCGCCCAGGTCGAATGCTTGCTGCGCGTATTCGATACGTCCCAGCACTACTAGTGCATCGGCAGTAATGATTGTTTCGCCAAATGGTCGCGCTAACAGGCACGCAGCCTCCGCATATTTACGCGCCTCATCTCTGTTTTGACGCGCGAAGTGCCATTCCGCGATCCGAGCAGTGATGCTGGCCCGAACCAGTAAGTCTGTTGTTTCGCTTTCTTGCATCGCTGTGAGTTGAACATATGCCTCTTCCTGATCTCCTTGTATCAGGGCTTGACCAAGATAATGGTATAGCTCGCCTCTCAATCGCTTCTGTGTCTCTTGCTCAGAGTGGGACAGTGCTTGATAGCCATAGAGTTCTGCTGCATAATAGTCTTTGTTGTCGGTGGCATACTGTGCAAGTGCGTTATAGTTCTCGTCTACCTGTTGTGGTGTTTGCGATTGGGCTAGTGTGTTAAAGACATTACGAAACATAGTGAGGGCATCGTCATGTTGCTCGATCTCTACATAGTGTGTTCCTAATTGCATATAGGTGTGTGCGATGAGAAAAACATCGTGAGCTTGAGCTTCTTCCAGCACATTCAGACAGCGTTGATGCGCGAGCAGAGCCTGTGTTGGATTGTGCATAGCCGCGAATGTATTTCCCAACATAAAGAGTATATGGGTATGAAGGTAGTGATTATTTGCATCTTTAGCGATGTTTGTCATTTCAGAAAAGATGTGTTCTGCTTCCTCTAAATGATCTGTTAAAAAGTTGGCACACCCAAGCAAATAACGGTGCCATAGTTGCTGTGAACGCTTCAGACGTTTCGCGGACGTTTTGCTCAGCAGGGCAAGAGCTTTTTCAGGCTCGTTTTGACTAATACGTGCCTGGACATCGAGTAAAACCATTTCGCCCTCATCCTCTTCACGTTCAGGTTGTGGTGGAATGGCTGATTGACGATCATCCTGTGGTGGGCGTTTGGGCAAAAGCTCAGTGGAGGCAAGTCCAAGACGGCCTGCGAGAATTTCCAATGCTCGCAATGAGGGATGAATTTGTCCACGCTCGATAGCCGAGATATAGCTCACCGAGAAATCTGGTGCGGCAAGTTTGCTTTGCGTGTAATGCAATGCAACACGAGCGGCTCGTATTTTCTCCCCTACAGATTTCCCAATCTTATTAGGGGATGGCTCAGGGGACATAATGGCCTCCTACATAAATTTTTTACAAAAGAAATCAATTAATAAATGGGAAAATTCATAACATCTGTATTGTAAAGTACGGATGTGTTTTGTGTCAATATCTTCTATGAATACATTTCAAAAAATATTTATACAATCTTTTCTCCCTTTCTAGTGTAATTGTTTGCTTGCTACCGAATTAGGATACGCATTCTTTGGAAAGCAGGGAGACCGCAAAGGTCTCCCTGCTTATTGGCTATGTTATAATAGCTGGCAAGGAAAATGCTTCAGGAGAAAATAGATATGTTTCGTTTCTTGACCGCAGGTGAGTCGCATGGCCCCTGTTTGACAATTATTGTTGAGGGATTGCCTGCTGGCTTGAGTGTGGAGAAGGCCATTGTAGACGCTGATCTGAGACGTAGACAGGGCGGCTATGGTCGCGGCGGACGTATGAAAATCGAGAAGGACGAAATCTCGTTTTTAGCGGGAGTACGACACGGGAAGACGCTTGGCTCGCCAATTACGATGCAGATTGAGAACCGCGATTGGGTCAACTGGGAAGAGCGCATGAGTGCCGAGCCGATAGAGGCAGAAGTTGAGGCTGTGACGCGTGTGCGCCCTGGTCACGCTGATTTTACAGGAGCGATGAAGTATGGACATAGCGATATTCGCAACGTCATCGAGCGTTCGAGTTCGCGTGAGACCGCTTCACGTGTTGCTGTTGGTGGTCTGTGTCGCCAATTTCTCGCGCAATTCGGTATTGAGATACATAGCCACGTGCTTTCCATTGTCGAGGTTGGGTATGATACACCACTAGCGATGACACACGATGCCTATCCCGAAGGTATGTGGGAAGCGGTCGAGGCGTCACCCATGCGCTGTGCTGATCCTGTTCTGACCGAGAGAATGATTGCGCGTATTGTGGAAGGTAAGCACGAGGGCGATACGTGTGGTGGTGTATTTGAGGTTGTCGCCTTTGGGGTACCAATTGGTTTAGGCAGTTTTAGCCAGTGGGATCGCCGTTTGGGGGCGCGTCTCGGTATGGCGATGATGAGCATTCCTTCTGTGAAGGCAATGGAGATTGGTGCAGGCTTTGCCGCGACGCGTACCACGGGTTCGCATGTGCATGATGTCTTGCGACACGAGGAAAATGGGCATTGGTCTCATCTCACCAATAACGCGGGTGGGGTCGAGGGTGGCATTACCAATGGTGAGCCGCTTGTGGCACGTGTAGGTGTGAAGCCTATTCCAACATTAGCGCATCCCTTGCCCTCAGTTGATCTAGCGACAGGCGAAAACATCGACCAGAGCCGTTACGAACGCAGCGATGTATGTGTCGTACCCGCGGCAGGCGTCGTCGGCGAGGCCATGATGACAATGGTGCTAACCGAGGCATTGCTTGAGAAGTTCGGCGGTGATAGCATCGAGGAAACAATACGAAATTACAGGAATTACATACATCTGTAGGGGTCTAATTCTATTACACCCCCTGTGGGCAATCAACCATGTTAGGAGGATGTTGAAACGTTGACTCTATCCTGCAAAATTGTGTGATGTCAACAGGGTGTAATAGAATTAGACCCCTACAGTTCACCTTATAAGCAAGCATTTTTCCTATGTGTGAACCATTTCACTTGTCAATTAAGATCATCAATGGTACAATCGCGCTAAAAGTATGTATCAAGATATATCAAAGCAGAGGACGCTTCCATGGATATAAGTGCAAGTATACGTAAACTCACCTTGCTTTTTGTCGCGCTATTTATTGGTTTGAGTGCTGGCCTTGTCTACTGGCAGGTAGTCGTGGCCCAGCAAGTCACGTCGAATCCACATAATAGCCGTCCCTACCTCAATAGTAATGCAGCTGTGCGTGGTAAAATCTTTGATCGCAATGGAGTCTTACTCGCCGATTCAAGGCTTGATCCCGCAACAGGTAGCTACGTGCGTCACTACTATGATCCATCGTTAGCAGGTTTGATTGGCTACTATGTACCCGGTTTTCTATCAACTGGAATTGAAAACAAATATGATGATTACCTTTCGGGCAAAGTAGGCTTGACATCACTAGATAACACGATCAACAAAACGCTACATCGTCCAACCATTGGCGACAATATTTATCTTACTATTGATGAGCGTATTCAGAAAATTGTCAATCAAGACTTCGATACGCCTATTGCTATCGACAATGTAAACACATTTCAATCGGATCGAGGCTCGGTTATCGTAACAGACCCTCATACAGGTGAGGTCCTGGCGATGTTGAGTCGTCCCTATTTTGATCCAAACAAGATAGTGGCGACGCTTTCAGCACATGACCTGAGCTACTATGACCAGCTTGCAGCAGATAGAACAGAAAATGCATTGATTGAGCGTCCTATACAAAGCACCTATATCCCAGGCTCGACCTATAAAACGATGACGCTTGTCGCAGGTCTTGATTCAGGGGCAACCACATTAAATACACCGTTTAGTAAGGAACAAGCGTTAGGACCAGTTACGTATAACGGTCATAACATTGGACCAATAGGTAATAATATTGATGGTTACACCTTCCGTTTTCCTGTGACAACTGAATACGGATTCTCGCACTCCGACAACATTATCTACGCACAGATAGGCGTCAAAACTGGAGCGCAAATATGGCTCGATTATAACAAACGCTTCTATGTAGGCTCACAAATTCCTTTTGATCTCCCTGTACAGCCAAGTAGCGTGGAGGGCCAGCCTTTTCAAGATGTCAATCTAGCATCTGGTGCATTTGGACAGGGTTATGATGCAATAACGCCAATGCAGATGTCGGTGTTAAATAATGCAATTGCCAATGATGGTCAACTTATGCGTCCGATGCTGGTACAAAAAATCCTGGACAACAATCAAACGCAGATAGAGAAATATGATTTTCAGGCATTAGGTGGAGCACCACAGATGTCACAACAAACCGCACGTAGTGTACGTCAGGCGATGCTGGGCGTCGTTCGTTGCGGCTCTGGCTCCTTAAACGTTGTCAAACTAGGAACGTCGCCGTATACAATTATTGGCAAGACGGGAACTGCCGAGGTTGGTGGTGGAAAACCTGCGAATTCATGGTTGATTACACAGGCCCCCTATGATGTCAATAATCCCAGCGTCATGCCACGACTGTCAATTGTCGGTATGAAGGAAAATGCTGGTGAGGGTGGCGCATCTATTGGTCCAATGGTTACTCAGATGTATAGCGACATTTTTACGAATGTCATAAAGGTAACAACACCAACACCCCCTCCATTTAACTATTGTTGCTCGACGAAATTGTTGCAATTGGGGTGTGCATAATTCCGAAGCGCATTTCAATTGTAGGGGTCTAATTCTATTACACCCATACGCGTCAAGTTAAGCAAGGATGAGCTTTCTAGGAACTGGCTTGAGAAGCCAGTTCACAAGGATTACAGACGAGCAACAAGTGAGACAAGTACTTGTCCATCAAAGGCTCCTTTCTGTACGAAGAGCCATCGCTGCATCGGCTTGAGAAGCCAATGAAGACAGCCTCATTGGTTTGTTCTTTCAAAGCTCAACAATCCTTAACTTGACGCGTATGGGGTCTAATTCTATTACACCCTCGTCCCCATTGATATCGTTCACAGGATTGATGAGACGTTCTCCACGTCCTGCAACATAGTCGATTGGGGACGAGGGTGTAATAGAATTAGACCCCATACGCATTAGGATAAGACCTCATCCACAGCC
>CAXTWV010000158.1:0-6680 GCA_964248005.1 uncultured Ktedonobacteraceae bacterium
GCATATCACATACATACAAGCACGTGTTACAATGAAGCGGTAGCCATATCAGGAGGTTACATGGCGGCGTCCAAAGTACAGAAAGCGCAGCATACTATTTATGGCATCGGCCTCTTCATTGCAACCTTCATCAGATGTTGCCAGAAACCAGAAACCAAGCAGTGTTTCGTTGCGTATTTTCGCGGCGTGCCTGACCTCTGTTATCGTCTCTGTCCACTATACAAACTATAGCCCGCTTATTACAACGATACGCGCCGAGCTACATATCACGAGTGGACAGGCGGGCTTGCTTTCAACGCTGCTCTTTCTAGGACTTGCTCTCACCTACATTCCAGCCGGAGCATTAGCGGACCGCTTCGGAGCAAGACCTGTGCTCATCTGGTTTAGCAGCTTAATTGTCGTTGGGGGCGTATTACTGCCGCTCTTTCCCAATCTTTTGTGGATACTCTTTTGTCGTCTTCTGGTCGGGTTCGGCTCTGGAGGAGCGTTCATTGCTGGCGCGGGTGTGGCAGCAGGCTTGGGCAAACATGCTTCATTAGGTCAAGGTCTTTATGGTGGCGCGACACAGGTTGGGCAAGCACTCGGATTATTCGTGACACCACTTTTACTGCCTTTCCTGGGTTGGCGTGGCTGCTTTCTCTTCTGGGGTATTTTAAGTGCGGTATCTGTTCTCATCTGGCTTTTCGTCAATGAAGGACAAGAAGTGCGCACACGTACTCAGGTTGATGTGAAAGCGGCAGCCCGCTCACCCGCCGTCTGGACCTTGGGACTTTCTCATCTTGGCACATTTGGCCTGGGTGCAGCAATTTCGGCGTGGCTGACCATTTATCTCATCGACCAGTTTCATTTACCACTCACACTTGCCGCGACCTTTGGCTCATTTGCTTTATTAACAGGAATGTTTTTCCGACCACTCGGTGGTGTCTTGATTGGACGAGGCATTATTGGTGCAATTCCCTTGTTACGCATCGGAACTATTATGGGCGCAACAGGCGTTGCGGTACTCATGATTCCGCTGGCTATTCCGATACTGGCCGTTCTTGGCATTTCGTTAATTGCTGTCGGAGCAACCATTCCATATACCTCTGTGTTCAACTCGGCGGCACAGCTACGGACGGTTCGTAAAGGCGTTGCGCAAGGCTTCTTAAGCATGTTAGCTAGTCCAACCGCTATCATTGGACCACCTATTATCGGCTTTTTGCTAGATCGCACCAAAAGCTTTACCTATGCCTTTAGTATCATCCTGGTATTTAGTGCCATCGCCATCACAGCGTCTTTCTTAGCAGGGCCAGCCGTCAAACGCGAGTCAATTGTACAGCCAACGTAAATATATGCGCAAATGATGTCACCTCTTCTGCTGTTGGTACGTTACTCAAATAGGGGTTAAGTTCATCTTGCTCCCCCTTCTATCAAAAGAGAATAGTGTGTTCTTTCAAGACGGAGCGATATTTCATGAAAAGACCAAAGGCGATCATTTTTGACTTAGACGGTGTACTCACCGATACGTCCGAGTATCACTATCAAGCATGGAAACATCTCGCGGATGATGAGGGCATTCCATTTACACATGAAGAGAACGATGCGCACTTACGCGGCGTTGGACGACGTGATTCACTTATGTACCTGCTTAAAGACCGTCAAGTGTCTGAAGACCAGATGCAAGAAATGATGGATCGCAAGAACCGTTATTACTCGGACCTCATTAAGAATATGACACCAAAAGAGGTTGTTGCTGGCGGCGTCGAATTGCTGAAAGAGCTTCGCGCCGAAGGCATTAAGACAGCAATTGCCTCTGCCAGCAAAAACACTTCGATAGTGTTAGATAAATTGCAGATCACTTCTTACTTTGATGGTATCGCTGATGGCAATAGCGTTGTCAACGGGAAACCGAAACCGGATGTCTTTGTCTTCGCGGCTGGTCTTGTCAACACGCCGGTTGTTGACTGCTTAGGCATCGAGGATGCGGATGCAGGCATTGAGGCGATCAAGGCTGCGGGTATGGAAGCGCTGGGCATTGGGCCAGCAGAACGCTTTCATAAAGCAGACAAAGCTATTCCAAACATGGAAAACAAAAAACTACAAGATTTAATAGATTAACACATAAAGACGCATGGTAGTAGCTTTATACAAGCTACTACCACTGCATTTTTAGGAAGGATGCTTCTGTGGACCTTTGGCACATAAGCGAAAATACCTTTAACTCAAATCAAAAAAACATTCATAGTCAAGAGACTGTGTACAGTATAGGTAATGGCTACTTTTGCACACGTGGGACGTTTGAAGAGGGCTATCCACAGGCCAACCCAGCGACATTGCTGTATGGCGTGTTCGACAAAGTTCCGATAGCGAAAGAGGAACTTGCCAATGCCCCTGATTGGACGGTGTTACGCCTGTTTGTCAATGGCGAACGCTTCCGTCTCGATAGAGGTCATATTCTGGACTATCAACGCACACTCGACATAAAAAATGGTGTGGTCAAGCGTTCAGTGCATTGGGAGAGCGAGTCGGGTATACGACTGGTCATAACAAGCGAACGCTTTGCGAGCTTGGCAGATGAACACGTTGGTGCAATCCGCTATAGCGTTACAGCAGAAAAAACCGATCAGCCGCTTGAGGTCGAACTGTTCGCCGGTCTCAACACTGCGGTTGGCAACTACAATCTGATGCACTGGCAGACCGACGATCAGGGCCACAAAGATAACATTGTGTGGCTCAAAAGCGAGACACTGGCGACACATGTGCAACTAGCGCAAGCGTTCAGTGCCACAACTACAACACAAGGCTTCAACACCGAAATCTACAACTCTGATATCGCCCCCAGCATTCGGCTTTACGGCACACTCGCGCAAGGTGCAACTGTGACCACCGAGAAGTTCGTCACAATGTATACGTCCCGTGACGGTGTTGACCCTGTACCAGCCGCACTTGAGCACCATCAAAAGCTGATCGCGGCTGAGGGAAACACGTATGACACGCTCTTTGCAGCTCATGAGGCCGCATGGGAACAATTCTGGAATGAAGCGGATGTGATTATTGAGGGCGAAGAGATGGCACAGGTCGGAGTGCGCTATAACCTGTATCAGTTGCGCATTAATGCCTCCTCACATGATGATCGCTATAGTATCGCGGCAAAAGGCATGACGGGGTTTGGGTATCGTGGTCACATTTTCCATGACACTGAGATTTTCATGCTGCCCTTCTTCGTCTATGCTATGCCTCATCTCGCACGCAACCTTGTGATGTATCGCTATCATACGTTGCCTGCCGCACGTAAGAAGGCCGCCAATAATGGCTTCGAGGGTGCGCAGTACGCATGGGAAAGCACACTGAGCGGTGATGAGTCAACACCACCGACCATCATTCACCCGGAAACGGGCGAGGTTATTCCTGTTCTCAATGGGCCATTAGAGATACATATCAGTGCCAGTGTTGCGCACGCCGCATGGCAATACTGGTCCATTTCGGGCGACAATGACTTCATGCGCGACTACGGTGCGGAAATTATTCTGAGTACCGCGCTTTTCTGGGGCAGTCGCGTCGAGAAGAATACGGAACGTGGCGACTATGAGATTACGAATGTTATTGGTCCCGACGAATGGCATGAGCATGTCAACAACAACACCTTCACGAACTTCATGGCACGGTGGAACGTGCAAACTGCTCTCAACATACTGCAATGGCTTCGTACAACCGCACCTGACAAGGCACAAGCGTTAGAGAAACAGCTTGAATTGACAGGTGAACGTCTTGAATACTGGCAGGATGTAGTCAAGCATATGTGCATTCTCCAAAATCCAGAGACGAAGGTGTTCGAGCAGTTCGATGGCTTCTTCAAGCTTGAGGAACTCGACCAGAGCAAGTATAAAGGTCGCACTGATTCGTATCAGGGTATTCTTGGCGTAGAAGGAGCACAGAAGTATCGTATCGTTAAACAGGCGGATGTGCTGATGCTGCTCACGGTCCTCAGCCAGGAGTTCGACTTGGAAACGAAGCGGGCTAACTGGGATTATTACTATCCGCTCACCGATCACGACTACGGGTCATCGCTCACACCAGCGTTCCACGTCATTCTAGCGTGTGAACTGGGCAAGGCGAACGAGTCGAAAGAATTGTTCCGTCTAGGCAATCTCGTCGATATCGAGAACCTGCGTGGCAACACACCAGAGGGCATTCACACGGCCTGTTCAGGTGCGGTATGGCAAGCGGCAATCTTCGGGTTCGCGGGTCTGAAAGTGACCGAAGATGGCTATACAACAGAACCACATCTACCTGACACATGGTCACGTCTCGCCTTCAATTTCACATTACGTAACAAATTGGAGCGCGTGGACCTCCACAAATAAGAACAACGCGCTTGACAAGTGCGAGGTAGAGGAGTATTATTAGCTTCGTGAAGAAACTCTTATGATAAAGAGTGACCTCACGAGGCTATGAGGCGCATTCGTCTAGCGGCCTAGGACGCCGCCCTCTCAAGGCGGAGACCACGGGTTCGAATCCCGTATGCGCTACCAATACTAAACAGTAAGAGACTTCAAGCAGCTCCAAAGGCCGTTTGAGGTCTCTTACTGTTTGGTGAAACACTTCCAGTACAGCAATTTTACGGCAATTGGCTTCGTTACTACTTTTTCGTTTTTCTGTTTCCCTCATCCTCTTCTTGCTCATCTTCCTGTTCTGAGAGAACGCCATGAAGTCTGTTCATCGCGTCTTCCACAACGCATCGGTTTCTTTCCTCTTTAGGTCAGCTTTCTCCCACTCTACTGCATCTTCAGGATTTTCAGATAAGCTCTTAGCCAAAATAATGCTACTAGAACCGTGTGCGGTGAAAGAGAACATTGATCCAAAAGGCTGCCCCAGTAAGTAAGGCTGCTGTGACAAGAGGAATGGCTGCAAGTCTAGCTCCCATAACTTCATAGAGGACATCACTCAAATATGGTCCAAATCTCAAATAAATAATCACGGTATACCATAGTGACGCCACTAATCCAGCCGAAAGGAGTGCTAATACCAGACCCTGACTGATTGAAGGAGGCTGGGTGACGACTAACTTTGCTCCGAAGGTATTGGAGGAAGTTGTCTGTCGCGCTCGATGACCAACAAATCCATTGAGCCAGATCAGTAAGAGTGTTAAGAGAACAGTCATACCGAGAGGAGGAAGTGTGTAGAACAAGAGCCTGAGACCGCTTGGATTATAAGGACCCAAGCCATACATCACGGTTTCGAGCATACGCTCTATCACCATATTGACTACACTCATTATCAAAAGTAACACCACTGAAAGGAGTGCGACAGCAAAACGCAGTTGGATAAAGATACTCAATCTCGGTGTGAAAAACGCCGAATTTATATAATAAGTGTTCGCTTCATCTGCTGTAAAATCGCTCTGTGACCTCTCATCATGCTGTTGGGCCATATTCTCTTACTCCGGCATCATAATTTTTCGTGCGATACAAACAATACGCATCAAGGGACGAAAACTTCTCATATCGGCCTCTGCTAGGAATAGCAAGACTTTTTCTCCTACGATGCAAATGAAACGGGTAAATTAGGCAAATTTATAAGGCTACTCAAGGCCGGATATGTACACTACCCCTGTGCGACTGCCCCTGTCCCTCCTTGATTTTCTTTTCCAGAAAGCTCATAATACGCAGGGAGAGTGACGTACTACAGAAGTTCGAGAGGTGTATTTTGAAGGGAAAATGGATGGCCCTCTTAGCGTGTCTTCTTCTCGTAGGAATTGTTGTGTTTGTCGTTTTCGCTACTACAAACTCTCGATCTTCAACGACTTGTGCTTGTCCAGCACAAGGCGTTTGGATGTACCAATACAATCAAGCATCTCTTCAGCATTCTCACGACGAATTCTCCTTGAAAGAGATCGAGATCACCTCTCAGGAATTTCATTTTTTTTACGCCTACACGTTTTCGCATCCGGGCCTTCCAAGCGTCACTACTACGTCAAATCTTGAAGGAAATTCAGCACTACCTTTACAGTTAGAGACAAGGGTACAACCACTTGGAGTTCTTGGCAATGTGAATATCGGTGTTATCCATGCTCGACTCGTCAATAGAGTCAACCAGAGTATCGAACTGCACATTTCCCCGCCAGGAGACAGCACCCAGCACTGGATACTCGCTCCATTGAAGCAATGGATAAACGAACCGCATCCTGGAAGTTCAACATACAGTTTTTGGGACCTACACCCTATAGGCATACCCACAATAGCATTTTCTGAACCAATTTATGGACCAAGCATAAATGGGCTGGTCGCCTATTTTCGCCTTATTCAGTCTGCGCATTCGACAAGCCAGCCTGTCTACCTCTTTCTGAGAATGGATCATCCGACTCTCGTTTCTCTCATTACCAAGAAACAGTTCTTAGCAATTGCAGGGCCAGGAAACTTACAACCATAACACTGTCTCCAACAAAGCAAAAGCTTGCAACGATCAACGATATTTGTAGGAAATTCCTCCAGTAATTAGAAATGTAGGGTTGGGATACGCGGTCGTACACCATGCTTGCGTCAGTCAAATCAGCAGTGAAGCCAACATCTCTCCCGACGACAAGCGTTTCTTGTATGAATAGGTTGTTACCATGTCCTTATCTTCAACCATTGTGTTCGACCTATTGGAAGTGTATACTGAAAAAGATACGAGAACAAGAGAAGTATTTATCATAGGTGTAA
>CAXTWV010000158.1:6780-11219 GCA_964248005.1 uncultured Ktedonobacteraceae bacterium
GAAGTGTATACTGAAAAAGATACGAGAACAAGAGAAGTATTTATCATAGGTGTAAGCCCCCTAGGTTCCCGCGACGAATGGCGAACAAATGTGACTTTCTACGAAGATATACCGTCTCATAGAATGTCTCATACTTCCTTATAAGAAACGTACTTAAAACAACACCTTTTTCAAAGTTACTCTGTTCACAGAACAATTTGAGACCATCATCTGGAAGGAACTCATCCCTATGTCTTCAAATATTCGTCCGCTTCGCGTTCCACGCGCCGAAGCACCAACCTCTGTATGGGCAAGGCGCCGCGACATTCCTATCGCCATTCTCGCGTGGACTGCCCTTGCTGCTGTGATTTTATGGGGAGCAGGACACATTGCAAGTACTATTCTTCTCTTAGTCCTTGCCGCGCTTCTCGCTTATGCACTTGCCCCCGGCGTGAAACTCCTGGAACGGGTCATGCCACGTTTCCTTGCCATTCTTATTATGTACATCGTGGTTTTAGGAGTGGTCAGCTTACTGATCTACTTCGTGGTGAGCACTGCTGTTCAACAGGTTGGGACACTCTCAACTTTTGCGCAGTATTGGCTTACTCCAAAAAGCAACGGACAATTAACCCCGTTAGAACAGTTTCTTCAGTCTTTTGGTATCTCACAAAGCCAGATTGTCACGGTACGTAACCAGATAATCAGTAGTGTTGAGGGAATTGCAAGTAGTACTATTCCACTGCTCACGGGATTTTTCAGCTTCCTGTTGGATGTGGTCGTCGTTGCCGTTCTCAGCATCTACTTCCTGATTGATGGCTCTCGCATTACAACGTGGTTTCGCACGAACATGCCACAAGCAGCACAGGCAAACTTTTTGCTCGATACGCTACAACGAGTCGTAGGTGGTTACATTCGAGGTCAAGTCCTTTTGTCCTTGCTCATTGGCATTCTTGTTGGTGGTGGCTTGACAGTCTTTCATGTTCCCTACGCACTTTTGCTAGGGGTCCTTGCGTTCATCTTAGAGTTCATTCCCATTTTGGGAACTCTCGTCTCCGGCCTCATCTGTACCGTAATCGCATTAACACAGGGGTGGTTAATCGCACTTGGTGTGCTCATTTACTTCATCGTAGTACATGTGCTGGAAGGCGACATTATCGGGCCACGTATCGTTGGTAAGGCAGTAGGACTTCACCCCATTGTCTCTATCGCAGCCTTAATCGCAGGTGCAGAACTCTTCGGTATCGTTGGCGCACTCTTTGCCTCTCCACTTGCAGGCGTCTTACAAGCCCTTCTGATTGCGTTATGGATACATTGGCGTGAGACGCGTCCTGAAGAGTTCGCGGAGGCAAAAGCAGGAGTGGCGGATAGGATTGCAGAAAGTCTTTCAGATACACCTGTGATGCATGGCTCAGAGGCAGAGCGTTCTTAGGGCACTAGTAAGACCCCAAAAGGGAAACAGACATCCGTAAACGGTAGTTTTTAAGAAATACGTGTATTGCCTGTAGGGACCGATTTATCACGTCCTTGTAGCCTCTCGACATTTGAACAAGGACGTGATAAATCGGTCCCTACAGGCTGAAATCTTCTCCTTTGAAAACTCTACCTTACCCCCTTGCTTGCTAGAGTTCACTCAAAATTCTTGCGCCTTGTCGAGTGACCAGCACGGTGTGTTCAAACTGTGCCGCCCAGCCGCCATCTACAGTGCGTACCGTCCATCCGTCGGCATCAACTTTCACTCGCGCTGATTTCTCTACGAGTATTGGCTCAATGGTAATGACAAGTCCTTCTTGTATCACGGGACCTGTCCCAGGGCGACCAACACTTGGCACTTCTGGCGGCTCGTGCATGCGCTGACCTAGACCATGCCCTATGTACTCACGTATCACGTTAAAGCCGCGCGACTGTGCAACGCTTTGTATCGCGTATCCTATATCGCCAATACGCTTTCCTGGCAGAGCGGCATGAATACCGGCCATCATTGCCTCATATGTTGTATCAATAAGATGTTGATGCCTCTGACTCACCTTAGCTACGGCAATGGTTATCGTCGAATCGCCCGCATAACCATTCAAAAGCATCCCCGCGTCAATACTCAGCACATCGCCTATTTTCAATTTTTGCTTACCCGGTACTCCATGGACGGCTGCATCGTTCACAGACGTATTAATACAGCCTGGGAAGCCTTCCTCCGTATAAAATACCGGTGTTGCATCCAATTGAGCCATGTAGTCCATTGCATAATCATTGAGTTCCTGAGTTGTAATACCTGGACGAGCAAGTGCCGCGAGATTTTGCAAGAGTTGCGCTGTTGCCTGATTCGCTCGTAGCAGTGCTTCTATAGATGCCTGTGTTGCAGCTACCAAGATAGCTTTCCTTTCTCTTTAGAGGTTACTAGAGATTTCAGTATACCATAGTGCATCAGATGAATTACTCTTCCACAAGCAGCTATCAACATACATAGCCAACAAGATAAGCAACAACCTACTGTTCGATAAACTCCATTCATTCCCATAAATAGTACTATTCTCGACACGAAATCGAGCGTTCAGTCGTATAAAGAATGAGAACATTGCTAAGGAACGCCCATGTCTTCATTAGAGATTGAACTTGGCACAATCGCCCACTACCAACTTGAACACCTTCTGGCTCGTGGAGGGATGTCTGTTGTCTACCTCGCACGCGATATACAGACGGACCAGCAGGTGGCAATAAAATTGGTACATGCCAGCGAACACGACTACTATGAGCGCTTTCAACGTGAAGCCAATACGCTTGCAAGTCTGGAAAATGAGCACATTCTCCCGATCTTTGATTATGGCGCGTATGATTCGTGGTTTTATATGACGATGCCTTATATCGAACACGGCTCGTTGCGTGACCGCCTCGCGAAAGGGCCACTTTCACTACAAGAGGCCGAAACACTACTCATACAACTTGTGGACGCGGTGCAATATGCACACGAGCACGGTATTCTGCATCGTGATATCAAACCCTCAAATATTTTGTTACGCGATGGGAAGCATGTATATCTGGCAGACTTTGGGTTGGTCAAGCATATAGAGGAGATGAGCGACCTGACTCAGACCAACTGTATGATAGGCACACCTGAATATATGGCACCAGAATTAGCTGAACATCCAGCTACAGCGAGTAGTGATATTTATGCACTTGGAGTCGTCTCCTATTTCATGCTCACTGGACATGTTCCCTTCAAAAGCAATACTCCTCTTGGCGTCTATTGGAAGCACCTACACGAACAACCGATAGCACCATCCGTCTATAACCAAGCACTCCCTCTCTCCACTGATCAGGTAATTCTTCGCGCATTAGCAAAGGACCCTGAACGACGCTATCAAAGCGCAAAATCTTTCTTAGAGGCGTACCAAGAATCAACCAAGGCTGAACACACGCCTACAGTGAGCATCGTGAAGCTACGTCCTACTACTCTACCAGCGACTGTCACCCGCAGATCGTTCGTTACGCCTCGCAAGAACAGAACATTTCTTCAGCGAGCAGTGAACATACGTGTAGGTGCTTTACTGCTACTAGCGGTAGCGTTGCTTTTTATTGTTCCTGCACTGCTTCACTTTTCTCTTTCATATGGAGAAGATCGTACACAAGCATCAATACTACATGCAAGTAGTCTGTCATTCCAAAACCGTATCCCCACGATAACGCCCACAATTCATCCAACGCTTACGGAAAGCAAAACGCCAACGACACCTTCAACCTCCAGGGCAGGTAAGACATCCATTACACAAGGCACAAATATATCGCCTGCATTGTCTGTAAACAATACGAGCAAGAGTGTGAGTCAGGGCAATTCCGGTAAACAAGGAAGTGGGAAACATATAAAGCATAAACATAAGAAGCGTGGACATGGAGGGAAAAACGATTAAAGTCTGTTCACCATTTTTTAGTCTTTGACCAACGTCCACATTGCTTCGGAAAATGAAGAGGAATATTCCTACCATTCTTTTGCTATCTAGGAACTTTTTTGCTATAGTTATACATAGCACAATCAAGAGACATTCCTGTATCAGGAAAGACAAACAAAGCTATCATATAATGGGAAGGAACTTTATGTATAAGAAAGTTATTGTAGGCATGATTGCGTTCGCACTCATGACAGTCCTCTTCGCGGCATGCACCATTGTCGATGCATCCACATTAAACAATGGTCCGCAAGCACATATGGGCAACGCAGCTTTCAAGGCAACCTCTATTGCTGTTAAAAAAGGCCAGAAACTCATTCTTGTTGACGATGTGGCAGTTCAGCACATTATCGTCAATGGGACATGGAATGGCTCAGCGCAGGCTCCCAAACAAGAGCCGGGTGCTCCAAAAGTAAATGCGAGCATTGCTGGTGGTGAAACTGCTGTCGGTCCATTCACGCAGGCTGGCTCATTTAATTTGTACTGTACTATTCATGCAGGTATGCAAATCAAGGTCATCGTCAG
>CAXTWV010000159.1:0-11196 GCA_964248005.1 uncultured Ktedonobacteraceae bacterium
TGGTTCGTTTGCTAAAACGGATGTATGACATCCATTCCTATAGATTGAGGAGCATTCAAGACTATGAAATGTGAACGTTGTCAAAAGAACCCCGCGAGTGTCCGTGTTGACCAGATTGTCAATGGGCGTAGAGAGCAACACTATCTCTGCCAGCAATGCGTCACCGAGCTTATGGGTGCAATGAATTCGATGGGCGACTCCGATGGTCAGCCTGATGCCGGTGCTCCCTTCGGCTTTTCCGCCAATAACAAATCCGCCAACGGTGCTGGTGGCATTAATACTGCCACAGCTGAACGTTCGGCTAAAAATAGTAAAACTCCAACACTCGATGAATTTGGGCGCGACCTGACGAACGAAGCTGCCGAGGGTAAGCTTGACCCTGCTGCAGGTCGTCAACGCGAATTGCGCCGTATGATTACCGTTCTTGGTCGTCGTCAGAAGAACAATCCTGTTCTGATTGGTGAGCCGGGCGTGGGTAAGACTGCTATTGTCGAAGGACTGGCACGCCGCATTCAAGAGGGCAATGTCCCTGCAACGTTGCGTGGCAAGCGTATCATCTCACTGAATATTGGTGGCATGGTCGCGGGTGCAATGTTCCGTGGACAGTTTGAGCAACGCATCAAGTCAATTCTTGAAGAGTTGCGTAACGCTCCTGAGATTATTCTTTTCATCGACGAGTTACATACTGTTGTTGGTGCGGGTGCTGCTGAGGGTGCTGTTGGTGCGAGTGATATGATTAAGCCAGCTTTGGCGCGTGGCGAGTTGCGCTGTATTGGTGCCACGACCCTCGATGAGTATCGCAAGCATATTGAGAAGGACGCTGCATTAGAGCGTCGTTTCCAACCTGTCATGGTTGACGAGCCTTCCGTTGAGGAAGCTATCGAGATGTTGCATTCCGTGCGTGCCAACTACGAAGCACATCACGGCGTCGGCATCACCGATGAGGCTCTTGAAGCTGCTGCTAAGCTCTCAGACCGCTACATCAATGACCGTTTCTTGCCTGACAAGGCTATCGACGTAATCGACGAGGCTGGTTCCTCGCTTCGCTTAGAGGCGATGGAGCAGGGTATTGTTAGCCCAACCCTTATTGCAGACCTGGAGAACGAATTAACCGATATCCAGAGCAAGAAAGAGGCTGCTGCGACTGCTGAGAACTACGAGCACGCTGCCAAGTTGCGTCAGCAAGAGCTGATTGTCATTCAAAAGCTTGACACAGCCCGTTCAGAAGCACAGGGCGCGACTGCGTTGCTGGTAACACCAGAGCATATCGCGAAGGTGGTTGAGACCTGGACTGGTGTTCCTGTCAGTCAGATGCTCGAAAGCGAGCGTGTGAACCTGCGCAACCTGGAAGACGATCTGCGTAAGCATGTTGTTGGTCAGGACGAGGCTATCACCTCGGTGGCACGTGCCATTCGTCGCTCTCGTGCTGGCTTGAAGGACCCCAAGCGTCCAATTGGTTCGTTCCTATTCCTGGGACCAACTGGTGTCGGTAAGACTGAGCTGGCAAAGGCATTGGCCTCTGAGATGTTCGGTGGCGAGGACAATTTGATCCGTCTCGACATGTCAGAGTATATGGAGCCACATACCGTTGCACGTCTCTTCGGTAGCCCTCCAGGATACGTTGGTTATGACGAAGGTGGTCAGTTGACTGAGCAAGTACGCCGTCATCCGTACAGCATCATTCTGCTCGACGAGATCGAGAAGGCACATCCGCAGGTCTTCAACGCATTGTTGCAGATCATGGACGATGGTCGCTTGACCGATGGTCAGGGTCGCACGGTTGACTTCAAGAACACCGTTGTGATTATGACGAGCAATGCTGGTAGTGCTGACTTGAAACGCGCAATCCGTATTGGTTTCTCGACCAAGAAGACTGCCGAAGAGAGTAGCGACGAGAAGCATGAAGTAATGCGCTCGAAGGCGATAGAGGGACTTCGACAGATGTTCCGTCCAGAGTTCATCAACCGTATCGACCAGATCGTTGTCTTCCATTCACTTGGTAAGAGCGAACTGTACCGCATTGTTGACCTCTTGTTGGCTCAGGTGCGTACACGTTTGAGTGAGCAAGGCATTGGCTTAGAGGTAAGCGACGAGGCACGCGACTTCCTGTTGCGTGAGGGCTTCGACGAGGAGTACGGTGCGCGTCCATTACGCCGTGCGATCCAGACCTATGTCGATGATGCGTTAGCTGACGCTCTTCTCTCTGGTGCGATTGCCAGTGGTATGACTGCCCTGTTAACGGTGAGCGATGACAGCATCGCCATCGTCCCACAGGAAGTTGCACAAGCTGCGTAACATCTACTCCGTGAGAGAAAAAAGCATCAACCCTTCCAACCTGCAAGGTTGGAAGGGTTGATGCTTTTTTCTCTCACAAAATTCCTATTTCTTGTGTCCTGCTAGCTCCAAGCCTATCTTGTGTGAAAGCTGAGACACCTTCTCCGCCATTGCCTCTTCTTGCTTGAGGTTTTGTTCAAGCAGTTGGACACACTGCATCTGACCCATGAGCGTTGCTTGCTCAATCAATCCCTGATATGAGGCAATCTCGTAATGCTCACTCTTCGCACCAGCACCAAGATTGTAGAGCGTGAGGATGTCGGCAGAAGGCTTCTCCTTCATAAAGCTATCGTGTTCCGCCTTCATGCCTGCAACAGCCTGACAGGGGGACGTTTCAGGTGTGACACTGAGCGCGTGAAAACATTGTTCCAAGTTGCTAATCTGCTGAAGTGTTTCCGCTTCATGCTGCTCAAAGGCTTCTTTGACCTCTGGATGATTGCTTTGCTGAGCTAGCGTGGGGAGCATCTTTGAAAGCTTTTGCTCGGCGTCAAAGATGTCGCTCAATTCGTGTATAAACAGGTCCTTTGGACTATGCATTGCCATAAGTATGCTCCTTAGTAGAGTACGAAAACACATATAGTACAGTATTACTACGTCCTATCGCTTTAAAAAGTGACATCCCCTCTTAGTGCCGATGTAACCTCCGTCAGGCTTTCTAGTTGTTGCACGCTTGTAATGATGGCTTGTCGTTTACTCTCATTCACAATGACAGGTTGTACCAGTTCGTGAAAGCGTGCTATAAGCTGTTCCCAACTCAACGGATTGTGTGGGTCTCCTAAAGCAAAGCGTGTTGTAGCCTCAAATATACTTCCGTCAAGCATTTCAACACTTGCGGCGGCACGCCATTCATCAGGATAATAGTCGTCGAGTTCAGTCGCAGCATAACACTCTACACGTTGCATAAGGGCTTTCACCATGGGGTCTTGTATTTCCTTTTCTGTAAAGACAGAAAGTCCTGCTTGCCCTCTCAATAACGCAATGCTCGCACCAAACGGCATACTGAATTGGGCGTCAACAATCGTGTTCGCGTTTCGCTTCTGCTCGATTGGGTCAACAACAAGACCATGGCCACCGGATACAACTCCACAGCGAATACGCTGAATGTGTTGAGCATCGGGATGATGCTTGCCTCGTATGGAAAGCAAACAGTCGATTGGTCCGTGCATATAACGGCAACAGGCATAAGGCTTGAGCGATACGTCCATAATCGCGAAGTCCGTTGCAGATGTGCGTTCTAACTGCTGTACATCTCCCGCAGACGAGTAGGCGTGGAGCAGGCCATAACGACTTTCAAGACTATTGGTTGGTCCAACAAAGCCCGCTTGTGCCAACCGTGCTGCTGTAATCCCTGCGTGTGAGGACCAGCCGGGATGTAAGCGTTTTGTCCACGCACCATCATCCAAGTAGGCCATTGAACCGGAGGCCATACTGCCCGCGATACCCAATGCCATGTTCGTCTGTTTTGCAGGAAGATGTAAGAGGCGGGCACTTGCCGCCGCGGAACCTAACGCACCACAAATCGCCGTTGGGTGAAAGCCACGTTCATACGCCGATGCCGGGTTGAGCGCGGCTCCAACACGAAGTGTCACCTCGTATCCAGCGACAATCGCGGCATAAAAATCATCGGGCGATGAATGAAGTTGCTCGGCAAGGGCAAGTGTAGCCGGAAAGACGACTACTCCAGGATGTAAAGACGAACGGTTTTCTACATCGTCCATCTCTAAACCATGCGCCGCTACACCGTTGACCAACGCAGCCCATGACGCCTCTACTCGCTCCTCTCTTCCAAAAACTGTGACGCCGTTTGGTAACCGTGCTCCTGGCACAACATCAAGTAGTTTGTATGCGGTAAGGCTTGAGGGCAAGAGTACACCCCGTAACGTGACGGCAAGATGATCGAGGAGCAGATAGCGCACACGTTCTTGCACCTCTTCGGGCAGCACATTCTTCTGTAGGGTTGCTACAAACCTCGCCAGATCTGCTGTATACAGTTTCTCGTTCTGCGTATGTGTCACTAGTCCCTCCTTGTATCTGTTTGCACTGCCCTATTCGTACTAATACTATTACAAGAGATTGTACTACAAGGGAAAGCTATGCCTTATAACGAGAATTTAAATATAGTAGCAGACGATACAGAGCATCACGATAGAACCAAAAACGGAACAAATGGCAAGAGGAAGAGCAAGGACAGCCAGGAGATAGAAGGAAAGTTGCGCGAGAGCGAGGAACGCTTTCGTTTGATGTTTGAGCAGGCAAGTGTAGGCATGGCTTTTGCATCATTAAAAGGACATCTCATCCAGGTGAATCAGCGTTATTGTGATATCACAGGATATGCAAAAGAAGAGTTGCTGAAGCGCACTGTGTTCTCTATTACACATCCAGATGATGTTGCAAAGCAAGAAGAAGTTTTTCAGTATTTACTACAGAATAGCGTACAGCCACGCCCTGTTGAAAAGCGTTATATTCGTCGCGATGGTTCCCTCTCATGGGTAAGTGCTTCCACCTCGCTCATTCGGGATGCACAGGGTCTCCCTCTCCATTATATGGCGGTGATTACAGATATCAATGAGCGTAAGAAAATCGAGGCTGAACGCGACGCTGTTATTCAACAAGAGCAAGTGAGCAGACAACAAGCTGCTTCAGCATCACGCTCTGCCGCTCTGCACGTCAATCAGCTTGAAACAGTCTTAGCTTCTATGGTCGGTTCTGTGTTTGTGTATGACCAAAAAGGCAATCTTGTACAAACAAATGATTCCGCGCGTGAACTGCTAAGGCTCGATGCCTACCCCAATTATGCGGACCTTCCGATAGAACAACGCTTTCGTCTAATTGAGATACGCAGTGAGCAAGGTGAGCCATTTTCAGAAGAGATGCAACCTGCAAGACGTATTCTGCGAGGTGAAATCCTCAAAGGCGTAACTGCAACGGATGCAACTATACGATCTTTAGATGGGCGTCTCCTCTACATTAATATCAGTGGTGCTCCATTTCGCGATTCACAAGGACACATTACAGGTGGCGTCATGGTGGTACGAGACGTGACAACGCGTAGGCACTTGGAACAGCGTACACACGCTTCCCTTGCGGGTTTGCTCACAATGGCAGAGGCACTTGTGCAACTTCCGGGGGCAGTGAATGACGATCAAGATGAAATGCGGGCTATTGGACGACGACTTACAGCACTGACGTGTAATATCCTCGATTGTCAGCGTGTTGGCCTCTTTGCTGTTGAGTCAGAGACCACCATGATGCGTCCACTGAGTGTTGTTGGTCTGTCACCTGAACAGGAAGCGGCCTGGTGGCAAGAGCAGGAACAGAATACAAATACTTTGAATACGATGCCGTCAGAGGCATTCGCACGACTGCGCTCAAACGAAGTCCTTGTGATAGATATGACTCAACCGCAGCTTAGTGCTATGCCCAATCCCTACAATATAAAAACTGTGCTGCTTGCTCCAATGTGTATTGGAGATCGTCTTGTTGGCCTGCTCACATTGGATTATGGGACAACAGAACATGTTTATACGCAAAGTGAGGTCGCGCTTGCCAGTGCTGTCGCGACTCTTTCGGCGTTGGTTATTGAGCGGCAACGTCTACTGGCAGAGCAAGCAGAGGCACGCGGACGCGAGGTTGCGCTGCAAGAAGCGAACCGCAGAATGGAAGAATTTCTAGGTATTGCTAGCCATGAACTAAGAACACCGTTGACCACGATTAAAGCGAACGTGCAGCTCGCGAAACGTCGTTTGAAAACAGTTGCTACTGATGCTACTCCTGAGAATACGGTAAACAAAGTTGATGCTGCATTCGAGATGCTTTCACGTGCTGAACGACAGGTCGGGGTACTCAACCGTCTCGTCGGCGACTTGATAGACATTTCTCGTATCCAGACAGGCAAACTCCAACTACATCTACGTAAAGAGCCAAGTGATCTTGTCCAGATTGTTACTGAGACTGTGCAGGAGCAGCAAAAAGCATTTCCACATCGTACCATTAACTTTTCTCTTCCCACTTCCAATGAACCATTACCAGTGATCGCTGATGCTGATCGTATCGCGCAAGTGTTGATAAACTACTTGACCAATGCGTTGAAGTATTCTGAGGCCGACAAACCTGTTTTAGTATCCTTGACGCGAGAAAAAGATATATATAGGAGCGAGAGTGTGCGTGTCGCTGTACGGGACGAGGGACCGGGATTATCACCCGAAGAACAAAAGCGCATCTGGGAATGTTTTTATCAATCGGAACAAGTAAAGGTCGTGAGCGGCTCTGGTGTCGGTCTGGGACTTGGCTTATATATCAGCCAGACGATTATCGAACGGCATCATGGGCAGACAGGTGTGGATAGTACCCCTGGTGCTGGCTCTACATTTTGGTTTACACTACCTCTAGTACAGCAGGATTATATTGCTGACCAAGAGGAGTAACATAGAGTTATGAATAACACAGTTCGTCGTGTCGCAACAGTTGCCGCGTTCTCACTAGGAGCGATAGGCGCAGGTATTGCGGTCAATAGTTTTCTACCACGCCGTTTTGCCACATGGTATGAGCCAGAAGCGCACACTGCGCAGAAGAGTCGAGCGTCACTGCCTGTTATAGATGTTACATTTTTGCGTTGTGCGAGTGTTGTCGTACCTGAATTTGTCGCAGTGCGTGGAGCGTTTTCACTTGCGCCACGCCTCATCTCACATAGTGCTGTGCTGATACGTCATCCAAAAGCGACATTTTTGTACGACACTGGTATCTCCAGTGATATCTATCTCTATCTTCAACATCAGTCTCTTCTGTTCAAGAATGTCCTGGGCAAATTCACCTTTGAGCAATCCATCGCCAGTCATTTGCAAAATCTCTCTATGAAACCACGTGACCTGGATTTTGTGCTGCTCTCGCATCTGCATTGGGACCATGTAAGTGGCATACCCGATCTCCCAGGTGTACCATTACGAGTCAATCATGTCGAATATGACGCAGCTCAGTATGGTCTTCTGGATATTCACAAGGGGCTTGTCCGTTCGCTTTTGTGCGATAACCCCATCGAATTGTTCGATTGTGTGGGACCAGCATATGAGCGTTTCCGCACTAGTCATGATCTGTTTGGCGACGGCTCTATTCTGCTCATACCACTACCAGGGCATACTGCTGGCAACACGGGTATGCTCATTCGTCGAGCCAATGGTTCGCCTCTCTTCCTACTAGGGGATGCCGCATGGGTTGCCGAAAACTACCTGCGACCCGCGACGATGCACCCATTTATCTGGAATGGCGTTACAAGTGATGATGCAACAGCTTGTCAAACCTTGATCGACTTGCATTCCTTCTCACATCGGCATCCCGAAATCCCCCTTGTCGCCATGCATGACGCACAAGCGCAGGAGGCGTTTATGAGTCAAAAAGCAGGGAGACCGCAAGGGTCTCCCCTACATGTAGATAGTACGATCACGAACATGTAGGGGAGACCCTTGCGGTCTCCCTGTTCCTCTTGTTCGCATGAGACACGTGTGCTACACTTGAGGTAGAGAGCAAGAGAAAAAGACTGTTATTTTAAGTAAGCAGGGATGTCATGAGAACTGCCCAAACAACGAACGTGCAAGGCCGACGCTATGTGCGTGTACGACTGCACAAAAATATCACATTGCGGAACCAATACGTCGCCACGATTCCACGCTGGCGGCGTCCGCTTGTTGGCTATTTCGCGAGTATCTTACTTGTCGGGAGTGCTTTCCTTGGAACATGGTTCCTTCGCACGGTACTCGTCTCGTTATCTTTTTCAGACGCGCTCTTCATTCTCTCTGTGTTGCTCATTGCACTCTTCTGGGGTGTCGGGCCAGCCATTTTTTCGCTTCTCCTGAGTACATGTGTGCTGGACTACTTTTTTGTGTCGCCTGTGGGACAACTTGATTTGTATAGCTGGAATGGTGTCGCGCAAGTAATACCGTATGTTATCGCGGGTCTGGTAATCGCGTTACTCACAGGTCAACGCGAACGGGCACGTTGGAGATCGTTGGCGAGTGAGCAAGAGTTGCAGGCATACGCGGAGGAGTTGGAGGAGGCAAACCATCAACTCAAAGATACCGATCAACTGAAAGACCGCTTCCTCTCAATTGCCTCACATGAACTGAAAACGCCTATCACAAGCATTCGTGGACAGGCACAACTAGCAATACGTCGTCTTGCTAAACAGAAGACTACTTCACCAGAAATAGCGGGCATGAGTACGACACTCGAAAAGATTAACGAACAGACGACCCGCCTGACAACGCTGATTGACGAATTGCTCGATGTAAGTAGCATCCGCGCTGGGAAAGTCGAATTGCACAAGCGCGAGTTCGAGCTTGTCGCACTCTGTCAGTCTGTGGTGGAAGACCAGCAATTGCTCACTGGTCGCACGCTTATACTTACGTCTGAAACGCCAACTGTGCCTATTCTTGCTGATCGTGATCGCTTGTCACAGGTGGTGACAAACCTCGTAACGAATGCCATGAAGTACTCGCCAGAAGGAAGTGAAGTCCTGCTACGTCTCAGCCAAAGCGACACACAAGCATGTATCGAGGTGCAAGATCATGGCAAAGGCATTGCCGATAAGCAACTGCCTCATATTTTTGACACCTTCTACCGCACCCCCGACGCGCAAGCATCCTCAAAATTTGGCTTGGGCTTGGGTCTTGCCATCTGCAAAGATATCGTCGAGCGGCACGGAGGCCGCATCTGGGCCGAGTCGAAGGTCGGGAAGGGCAGCACGTTTTTTGTGGAGTTGCCGTTGAAGTAGGAAGGGGAAGAGGAAGATTGCTGCTATTCCTCCTGTAAAGAATGACGCCACCAACCACCGCGCTCGCCAGTTCTAATACGATGACAATTTACACAACGGACTTCGCACTTCGCTATTTCGGCCTCTATCGTCTTCCAGGGAACGGCGTGCCTGAGCAAAGTTGTTATACTAGCTGATTTGTTTCCGCGCACATGGTCAAACTCAAGAGTGCGTATATCAGTTTGACCACAATCAATACACGGGTGATTGGAGAGATATGCATATAAATTTTGCTTACTTTCGGTATTGATTAAAGCATTGCGAGCCAAGGCACGCTCAATATAAATTTGTTTATTACTCTGATAATGTTTGCTATTTGCTTCGGCTTGGCAAGATTTACACCATCGCTGACGTGTACCCTTCGCCTTATTTTTCCATGCGAAATCTCTTTCAATATCGCGTTCTTGGTTACAACCAGGGCAAATCTTGCTCACTATTATATTTCCTTCACTTGTTGAACATTGAGCAGGTGACGCCATGAACCATTTTTCTTACTCTCCCTAATACGATGACAGTTAGCACATCTCACTTCGCATTTTGCGATTTCGGCTTCTATGGTAGACCATGAGCAACCTATAGCCATCATCTTAGAAATATCATTTGACTTTTTCCCTCTCACATGATCAAAGTCGAGAACACGTAAATCCGTTTGTCCACAATCGACACAAGGATGATAAGAGAAATACTCTAGTAGTTTTCTTTGACTGTCTTCAATAACCAGAACTTCACGAGTACGAGCGCGTTCAAGATAGGTCTGTTTGTTCTGCTTGTAGTGCTGTTTGCTTCTAATTGACTGACAATACTTACAGCGTGTATTACGTATACCGCGCTCCTTGTACTTCCAACTGAAATCATGTTCAGCGTCTCGTTCTTGCCCGCAACCTGTACATATCTTTCTCATAAAAATTTATCTTATTCTTTACATTATGTAAACTAACATAGGCTACTACCCATAGGCATATACACTTGTTACTACTACTGGATGCAAATATAAATTATATAGTAGTCTCTGTCAATACTTCATGTTAGAATGGTATAAAGAAATTGAGATAGAGGTAAGATAAATGCGCCGTTTAAGAGTTAGAGAACTTGCAGAAGAGAGAGGAATGACACAATCGAAACTCATGCGTGTATCTGACTTAAATATGAAAACTGTTCAAGGGCTATATCGAGAGCCATATCGTATCAATGTTGCCTACCTAACTCTTGAGAAAGTTGCTAAAGCTCTTGGTGTAAAAATTGATGACTTGTTCGAGGAGGTAGCAAACGAAAATGTATAGGTTTAGTAAATAAAATATAAAAAGCACCTGAACCTTTCAAAGTTCAGGTGCTTTTAGACAGGGGAGACAGGACTCGAACCTGCAACAACTCGTGCTGGCTTGTAATCAGCCCGTGCAATAAGCACGTTTCTAACCACCTACCGCCAAACCGAACGGGCATCTTTCAATGCATTCGGCTTTCCAAGAGACATTTTCTTACAAAGATTTGTCTCTCTGTATCCCTTCCCCATGTATTGAGCATTACCCCAATCATTTGAGTACTATGGATACTCCGTCACCATACACCTCACGGTGCTTAGGCGATCCCTAAGTTCTCTTTCTACTCTGGTCCGAACGTAGGTCCCTTGTTCGTCTTGCTCACCTACTAGAGGCAAGCCGCAACAGGAGAAACGTTTGACAACCCTCCAAATAACGATTGTCAATCCTGTTTTGCGAAAAGACTAAGGTTCAAGCAATCCAGCCTTAACCATATTCGGCCTAGCTGCCTAGTACTTTCATTCATAAAATGAGGTTTACCAGACTTTTCAACCATGCTATTGTCCCCTATCCCCTTTCGGAGTCAGGTAAGGTTGTGCTTTAGCCATATCCGTTTCAATGACGCTGTACTCCTACAGCAAGAGTAAAAAGAACACATAGGCGCAAAATTAACTTTGGAGACGAGGACTCTACCATTGAGCTACTCCCCTATGTTCATGCAGTGATAATATCAGAGCGAGAAGCGTTTGTCAAGCATCAGAACGCGAACAAAATCAGAGAAATACAAAATATTTTCAGTTCTTG
>CAXTWV010000160.1:0-8298 GCA_964248005.1 uncultured Ktedonobacteraceae bacterium
GGCGTCCGTGGTGCTCCAAATCCCACCCAATTGCGCTTATCTAAACGGTATTGCCCCTTGTGGGCGTCCATCTTCGTGTTGTTTTACCATTTCGAGACAAGGTGAGCTACTTTCCCTCCTGATAGCGTTTCGTAGCGGATACGGTTGGGACTAATGTCCCCTAGCATTGGGACATCTTCAGCCGCGATGAGTATTTCATGTGGGCGCATTGTTTGCCAGATGCGTGTCACAATATCGGCCTCTTGTGCCTCGGAAACCTGCTGAATTGGTCTATAAAGGAATTGAGGGTCTGCATTAGCATTGGTGGCAAGCATCATGGTCTCGGCAGTTCTCAACGTTTGAATTGCTGACTCATCATAGAGATAGGGTTCATAATACTCAAATGGCTGAAGTGGGGGAGCGTTCTTGGGTTCACCAATGTAGAGAAACGCAAGCGGTTTGCCAATGGGATGCTTTGTAGCCGCTTGTACCACGAGATTGTTGTGTTTCTCTTTGCCTGTCAGCAGAACCGCGAGGGTTGCATGTGATAGTTGCTCAAGGCTACTCAAAGAAACAACGTGAATGGGAGTCTTACCCTGTGCCTCTTGATGTCTGTAGTTGAAGTATGCAATAACCATACCGATGATTGTTACAGAGCCACCAAACAGTGTTGCAAGTGGCTTGGCGACAAGGTTTGTGGACCATGCAACCATGACAAGAAATGTTGTAAGAATACCTAACCCAAAATCGAGCGATCCCCACGCACTACGAAGCCTGTCACGTACAGAAACATGCGCAGGAACCTTGTATGTTCCATTTGTGCCGTTTGTGGAAGGAACAGCGTCATGTAGTCCATCATCCTCTGACATATCTAACGGTGTCAGGGTCGCCGTTATTTTCGTGCCGTCTTCCTCTATCTGCGGTATGTGAACAGGGGGACGTGTACGGCTCGCACGTCGGTCTTTATAGCGTACAATATCCAGTCCTAAGCATGTCAGCGTGAATGCTCCCAACAAGCCAAATGCGTACATGTCCCCAAGCACATTAATATTGCCGAGGACCAGGAGCAGCACCACAATTGGAATACCCGTCGCAAGCATAATAGAATAGTGTGGTGTACCGCGTATGTTGTTGCGTTTCAATATGAAGGCAGGAAAAAAGCCCAGGCGTGATAAGGCCATAAATACATGGTAGGCACCGATGATGGCAGTGTTGCTTGCAAAGACGAGCAATGCACTGGCACTAATCGCTACCTCTGTTTTTAAGAGTCCATTACCCCAGTGTCCAGCTAGCAAGGAGATAAGTTGGCTCTGCTCAATCGGGTTCTTCGCTGCATCAGGTTGTAACAATGTCGAAAACATTGTGAGCAAGGGACTGGTGATTCCAATTGTAAGCACAACCAGTAAGAGTGCAATGCCTGCAACCCTTTTGCGTGGTGTTCGCATCACAGGTGATAACTGAGAAATGCTCTCTAAGCCAGAAAAGGCGAGAAAGGAACCCGCGAAGCCAATAAGTAACTCTTTAGGCCCAAGTGTGTTCGATGCAAACGTTTCCGAAAAGAGCCTCAGAAAGGTGGAGAGAGAAAGGTGTGTAAAGACTGTGATGAGAATTGCTATATCGCTCCCAAATGCGATGATCGCACCAACAAAACTGACCTTCGCGCTTTCGCTGATACCGATCCAATTGAGGAAGCCAAGTAGCACAAGAAAACCAATCGTGAGGAAAAGTAGTGGGAGTTGGACTGGTCCATAGAGCGGTAAAGATAGGCTTACTACGCCAAGCGCGGGTAGTACAACACTCAAATATTGCATTCCCGACAAGCAACTGATCGCAGCGGTAAGGAAATAATCAACGAGGATGAACATACCACCTAGTGCCCCTACCCATTTATTAATGGCGGAGGCCGCCACCGTCACCACGCCCCCACCTTGTGGGAAACGATGAGTAACTTCCGCGTACTTTAGTGTGAGCAAGACAAAGACAGACATGGTGAGTAAGACAAAGAACCCTGCAAGGTTCCCAACGTTGCCATAGAGGATACCTGGAACATAGTAGACCGATGTTCCAATATCCGCGAAAACGACGGCCCAGCAGAGTAGTGGTCCTAAGAGTGTTCCGCCATGACTATGCTCGTCTCCCTGAGTAGTTACTGTAGTTTCATGTGTGAGAGCGTCTTGTGACACAAAACGTATCCTTTCGCATAGAAGTGTGTCGATTTCTTGCTACACTGTAGCATAAGTTAGATAGAACAATCAAACTGGTGGAAATGCAGTGAGACCCTTGCGGTCTCACTGTGGCCTCAAAGGACGTAGAATTCCTATTTCTTTGTATATTTTGTACTTGGTGTTCTATTTTCCGTATGCTATACTAGAGCCATGTATGGATGCAGTAGCGAAAAAGAGAAGAGACAGCGATGCCCATGACGTACACATCTGGCACGCATATCGACCATTATGAGATTATTCGGATGCTTGGTCATGGTGGTATGAATCGCGTGTACCTTGCCAAAGATACGCATAATCAGCAAGAAGTCGTCCTCAAAATTCCCAATGATGATATCCTTGGGAATGTCGCCGTCTTTGAACGCTATAAGCGCGAAGCCGAAATTGGGAATCGTATCAATCATCCCAACGTGCAACACCTGTTTAATGTGGATGAGCAGCGCAGTCAGGAGTACCTTGTTGTAGAATATATCAAGGGTCGTACACTACGTGCTGTTCTCGAAGACCATACGCCTCAACTCCTACCTCCCGAAGAAGCATTGCGTATCACGATGCAGATTTGTGATGCACTAGCCTTTTGTCACGAGCATGGTGTTTTTCACCGCGATATCAAGCCTGAAAACATCATGATTGAAGAAGATGGCAATGTGAAAATCATTGACTTTGGCATCGCGCTACTCGAAGGGGCGCGGCGCGTCACGTGGCGCGGCCTCTCTGGTACTGTTGGCACCCCTGACTATATGTCGCCTGAACAGCTAAAAGGCGAACGTGGAACCGCCGCCTCTGATATCTATGCGGTTGGTGTGATATTGTACGAGATGTTATGTGGTCATACTCCCTTCGAGGGCGAAAACGTGTTTGCCGTTATGAACCAGCACGTATCCCAGGACCCACCCTCGATCCTGGACTACAATCCACATGTTCAACCAGCTTTGGCAACCGTTGTCATGAAAGCTATTCGCCGCGACGCCGATAAACGCTATCAGTCAATGCGCGACATGATTCACGACCTGCAAAATCTCCATGATGTGAAACCTGTTCACTATAATCCTGAAAAGCCACAAGCCAGTAATTGGGTACAGCAGGCAAAATGGGCTGTGCTTATTATCATCTGCCTGTCCCTCCTGGTTATTGCTCTCGGTATTCTTGCACAATTCGCGCATCATGCCGCACGCTAACCGCCTTTTCTTTACAATAATCACACGGGTTACTTGATACTTGTGGACAATTTGCACACAACAATTGCTTGTGTACATTCATAAGAATATGGTATATTTTTCTTCACAGGTGATGATGCTTGTTCAATTTGAGCTATGTCGCTCCCCAGGATTCAACGCCGTATCTCTATGCGCTCCCCGCGCTACCTACCCGCGATAGCACAACCCATACGACGGTACAACAGATAGGTGTTTGTACCATTTGCACATATCCATGAACGTTGATACGGAATTATCAAATCCTCCGGCCCCAACGAAGGTGCCTATCGGATGAGAGCAGACGAGTATGTTTTCTGGAGGACTATTCATGCATTCTTCCTTTACCGACACCCCATTGTACGAAGCCCGTTGGGAACATGATGCCTGTGGTACTGGCTTTCTTGCTCAGGTATCTGGTGAGGCCAGTCATCAGCTCGTGCAGACAGCCCTCGAAGCATTGGCACGTCTCACACATCGTGGCGCACAGGACGCCGACGCGGAGACAAGCGATGGCGCGGGTATCCTCACACAAATTCCTGTTGCGTTGTTACAAGCAGAACTTCAAGAGCAGTCGATATCTCTCCATTCCGACGACCTCGCGGTAGGTATGGTTTTTCTTCCATCACAAAAACATGCTCCCGATGCATACACAAAGAGTCGAGCGATTATCGAACAAGTGCTCGCTGACGTTCATCTACCGCTGCTCGGTTGGCGTACTCCGCCAATGAATTATGAGGTGTTGAGCACTCGTACACGCGAAACGGCTCCTACTATTGAGCAACTGCTGGTAACAAGACCAGAACATCTTGAAGTTGCACACTACGAGCGAGAACTCTATTATGCGCGTCGGCTGATGGAGCAACGTCTACGAGCCGCTTCCATTTCCGAGTGTTACATTGTCTCATTCTCGCATCGGACACTCATCTACAAAGGGTTGCTTGCGCCAAGCGAACTAGCGCACTTCTATCTTGACCTTGCCGATCCGCGCTATGCGAGTGCCATAGCGGTCTTCCATCAACGTTATAGTACAAACACATTCCCATCCTGGCCTCTGGCGCAACCTCTACGTCTACTTGCGCATAATGGAGAGGTCAACACTGTACAGGGCAATCGTAACTGGATGGCTGCGAGTGAAGGCTCTCTGACCTCGCCTGTATGGGGAGAGCGAGTACGTGACCTCTTGCCCGTGATACAACCGGGGACAGTAAGCGACTCAGCTCAACTTGACAATGTGCTAGAACTGCTGACCTGTTCGGGCCGCGATCTCTTGCAAGCGATGCAAATGCTAGTCCCGCCCGCTTGGGAGCAAGATGAATCGTTGGACGACGCGCAGCGTTCGTGGTGTGCTTATCATGCTGGCATGATCGAGCCATGGGATGGTCCTGCTGCCCTCGTCTTTAGTGATGGTCGTGTTGTCGGTGCCGCCCTTGATCGTAACGGCCTCCGTCCCTCACGCTACATACTGACCGTACAAGGCTTGCTGATCGTTGCATCCGAAGCCGGAGTTGTCTCGCTCGACGAACATGATGTTGTTGAGAAGGGACGCTTGGGACCAGGCGAAATGATCGCCGTCGATGTCGAGCAGCATGTGGTATTGCATAATGCACAAATCAAGACTACCCTTGCACAGAAACAGCCCTATCAAGAATGGGTAGCGAGCCAACGTTTAACGCCATTACCCCATGATACTGCGCTACCGCAGGAAAACGCGTTAGAGAGTGACGCTCTGTTCGCGCGTCAACAACTTTTTGGTTATACACACGAAGATGTCGAGATGGTCTTGCGACCTATGCTGACAGACAACAAAGAGCCTGTCTGGAGTATGGGTGATGATGCCCCCCTTGCGGTACTATCGGGCCATGTGCGCTCGTTCTACGATCACTTTCACCAGCGTTTCGCACAGGTAACAAATCCACCAATTGACCCACTACGCGAACGTATCGTCATGTCACTTGGTTCATATCTTGGCTATCGTCAAAGCCTGCTGACAGAAACACCGCTTCATGCACGCTTGCTACACATTAACTCACCTCTTTTAACAGGGGCACAATTGACATTTCTGCGTACTAGCCCGCACTTTAGTACGACGACATTGGACACAACCTTTGCTGTGAATGCTGGTCCTGATGCATTAGAGGCAGCCCTCGACTCTTTGCAACAGCAGGCTATAGCGGCTATCGAGCAAGGCACAACATTGCTTGTCTTGAGCGACCACAACGCGTCTTCCACTCAGGCACCAATACCAATGCTCATTGCAGTTGGTAACATTCATCATGCGCTGATTCGGCGTGGTATCCGTGCTATCGTCACCATCGTGTGTGAGACGGGAACGGCATGGGATATTCACCAAATTGCTTTGCTGCTAGGCTATGGTGCTGAAGCGGTGACGCCTTCACTCGCTTTGGCAAGCGTGCAGGCACTTGCAGGTGAGCGCAAACTAGAGCAACTCACGCAAGACGAAGCTGTAGACCGCTACTTTCATGTGATTGAGGATGGTCTACGCAAGGTGATGGCGCGTATGGGCATCTCGAATATTCGCAATATCATTGGTGCCGGACAATTCGAGGTGGTCGGGCTTGAGTCAAGCTTTATCAATCGTTGCTTTACTGGCTCAGCCGCCCACCCTGGTAATATCAGCTTGCCGCTTGTCGCGTCACAAATCATTGCTCAATCTCAATCCGCCCAGGAAGCACAAGAAAAAGCCGTTGTTGATACAAGTGGACGGCGCCGTAAATTGACTGATCTGGGTCGTTATCGCTTCCGCCGTGATGCAGAGTATCACGCGTATAATCCTTTAATTGTACGTGCGCTTCAAAAAGCGGCCCTGAGTGGGAATAAAGAAGATTATCAACAGTTCACATCAATGGTCTATCATCGTCCTGCGACTGCGTTACGTGACCTACTCACTTTTGTTCCCAAGACGCCTATTCCATTGGAAGAAGTGGAATCAATGGAGTCGATACGTTCGCGCTTCGTAGTGTCCGCTATGTCAGTGGGAGCACTCAGCCCAGAGACGCATCGCACGATTGCCGCCGCCATGAATAGTATCGGGGGCCGTAACAATACAGGCGAGGGTGGTGAAGACCCGGCGTGGTATTCTGAAACACTCAACGGGTTTCCCGTCAGTAGCAAAATTAAGCAGGTTGCTTCCGCGCGTTTCGGCGTGACGACCGAATACCTTGTTCGCGCCGAAGAGATCGAGATCAAGATGGCGCAGGGTTCAAAACCCGGCGAAGGTGGTCAACTTCCACCGTTTAAGGTCACGCCCTTTATCGCCAAACTACGTCATACCGCCCCCGGTGTCGCGCTCATCTCGCCACCACCGCATCACGATATCTACAGTATCGAGGATATCGCGCAGTTGATCTATGACCTGCATCAGGTCAACCCCACCGCGAAGGTTGGTGTCAAACTCGTCGCGAGTATTGGTGTTGGTACCATCGCGGCGGGTGTCGCAAAGGCACACGCTGATTACGTACTGATTAGTGGACATGATGGTGGTACAGGTGCATCGCCTCTCCAATCAATCAAGCATGCAGGTATGCCGTGGGAGCGCGGACTGGCGGAAGCGCAACAGGTGTTGGTACGTAACGGGCTACGACAACGCGTCAAGGTACGTGTCGATGGTGGCTTCAAAACTGGGCGCGATGTTATCGTTGGTGCGTTACTTGGTGCGGAAGAATTTGCCTTTGGCACCGCTGCTCTTGTCTCGCTTGGGTGCGATATGGCGCGGCAATGTCACCTCAACACCTGTCCAACAGGTATTGCCACACAACGCGAAGACCTGCGTGCAAAGTTTTCGGGTCAATCGCAACACCTCATCAACTATCTCACTTTGGTCGCTGAAGAGGTACGCGAATTGATGGCAAGTCTTGGTATCGCGCGTTTTGATGATCTAGTCGGACACGCCGATCTGTTACAAGCCTCGCCTGATGCACCTGTCGATATGACATCACTCCTCGCTACCTTGTCAGTCCACTCGGTGCCAGGAACACATGTCACTCTGCCACAATCCCCCGTGGCGGAGCAATTGATGTTAGAAGCAGAGGAGGCTCTGGCTGGTAAGCAAAGTATTCTTGTACAACACACTATTCGTAACGGAGATCGCTCTATCGGAGCGGGACTCGCAGGTGAAATCGCACGTCGCTATGGCAATGCTGGTCTACCCGGAGTAAGCATCACCTGCACCTTCCAGGGATCGGCTGGGCAAAGCTTTGGCGCGTTCAACGTTCCTGGTATGCGACTTATTCTCAACGGAGAGGCGAACGATTACGTTGGCAAGAGTATGACTGGAGGACAAATCATTATCGCGCCAGTGAGTGGCACAACATTTGAGACACACAAAAACACCATCCTGGGCAACACCGTTTTATATGGTGCAACGGGAGGACAACTCTTCGCGGCTGGACGCGCAGGTGAACGTTTCGCTGTACGAAACAGTGGAGCACTCGCTGTTGTCGAGGGTGTCGGCGATCATGCCTGTGAGTATATGACTGGCGGCATGGTTGTTGTGCTTGGCGAGACTGGACGAAACTTTGGTGCGGGCATGTCGTCGGGAGTGGCCTACGTCTTCGATCCCGAAAATGTCTTGCCCAATCGTTACAACGACGATCTGGTAGACCTTGAGCGCATCGACGACGAGAGTGAGCGCGAGGCCCTCCGCCTCGTTGTGAGCCTCCATGCAAAGAAGACGCGCAGTAAGCACGCTCTTGCTCTACTGGATAAGTGGGAACAAGTCCAACACGACTTTTGGCGTGTGCAACCACGAGGGGCCAGCGTCTCAGCCCGCGACTTTGTGTATGTGGATGAGCATGATGCTGTGGCGATGAGCGCGTTACAGTAAAATAGAATACGGTGTGGGGTTGGCCTAAAAACAGGAACGTGTTTTTGTGGAGGACAAC
>CAXTWV010000160.1:8308-11103 GCA_964248005.1 uncultured Ktedonobacteraceae bacterium
CATAAAAAAAAAACCGGTGGCGCTCGCCACAAAACCCCCCCCGTTTTAAGGGCAAACCCACACCGTATTCTATTTTACTTCTTCACCAGCCACTAAACCAGCAGCATGCAACCAGGAAACCATCTCCGCTCCCCGCTCCTCATCCTTGAAGCGATAGTCGTGTTTGCGTATCATCTCGGCAAGTTGTGCGTCAAGGCGTTGCAGACATGCAATCTGTCCTTTACGCAATTGTGAAAGCCAATCGCCAGGGGTATCGGACATCTTGAGTTCACTGGCGATATGAAGATGATGTAGGCAGAGTCCTCGCGAATGAGCGAATGTTGTGTAAAATGCTGCATCGAGTATGGCATGGCGTAGGGTATGTACAAGATGGACCTCTGCCTCCTCTTGCTGCCGACAGGCCGGACAGCGGGGACGTTGGGCTTCCTGCTTTGTGTCAAAGAAACGTCGTAAGCGACCGCCCGATGATGCTCCTTCAGCTTCTTGCAATTGGCTCATCGTATCGGATAAGATGGAACGGTAGTTTTGCGCGAGTTGCAGCGAGGCACCCATCTGGGCGAGTTGCCATGTATGTGTATGACAGAAGCCTTGAGAGCGGCGTAATTCTTTTTGTAGATCGACATCTGTGAAGAGTTCATATTTCCATGCATCGAGATAGCGGTAGGTACTCTCATACGAGAGGCGACAAAGCGCACACCCTTCTTGTTTACACGCTTCTAAGAGTACTTGATATTCGCGTGAATACTCCATAGTACAACCTTTTCCCTTTTTATTCGTCTATCAAATAGAGAACAACATTTTTTTCAGGCAATTGACAGTATGGAAGTATGCATATCATACTTCGCCATGCTGCTAGTAGTTTTGGATTACACATACTTGGACACTATTACTGATTATTACGCGCTGCTTGGTGTTGCGGTTGATGCTCCTCCCAGTGACATCAAAGCTGCATTCAAAAAGCTTGCATTGCAATATCATCCCGACGTATATAAAGGCGAGGATGCGCATGAACGTATGCGAGTGTTGTTGCAAGCTTATCAGACGCTGAACGATCCGAACACACGCCGTGACTATGATCAGCACCGCACGAACCATACCTTTCACTCTGCTCAAAATAACGTTGCCAACGTATCGCACGCAGCCCGCCCTTTTCCAAAGTCGGCTTCGGAAGTTTCACCGTCAGCACGTCGAGATCGTCAACGTCACTACGACTTTCCTGTGTTGCAGGACAAACGCGCCGCTCATATTGACCTGATTGATATCTCTTATGATCTCTCACCCAACGAAGCGCATATCTTACAGTATGAAGGCTTGTTGCGTGGCGATGTGCCAGAAACACACGAACACGCCTATTACTGCCATCGTTGTCACCATCACTGGCAGTCTACACAAAATAGCGTGTCAAATAGTGTCCTACCGCTTTTCTGTCCCAAATGTCAGGCCAGTGATTGGACAGAATACCTGCTGCTACGTTGCGTCCATTGCACAGCAGTATTCGAGAGCGAACAGATACGCTACGAGGTTGGCTTACACACGTATGGTAAGGCTGGCAATAAGGCAGGTCTGTGTCCGCCCTATGAATTATTCCCACTTTGCCCCTACTGTGGTACTGCTCGCTGGTGCCCCACCGAGGATACGCGCGTCGATGACTTGCGCCAACGACAGGCCAAGCGTGACGCGAGAATGCGTATGGTATGGATTGGTGTCACCCTCTTCGCGATTATCGTACTGGGTGTTCTCGCGCTGAACGTGATGCGATAAGAGGGAAATAGTGATTATGCTATAATGTCCTCGACAACATTTCACGGGAGATAGCACAACATGGACTCACTCTTAGCCAATGGAATTTATCCACCAGTACCCACCTTCTTTGATGCAAACGATGAACTTGATATTCCAACTCTGCAACATCATATGCATAGGCTGGTTGATAGTGGTATCGCGGGTTACGTCCTGATGGGGAGCAACGGTGAGGCTGTTCATCTGACAAGTGATGAGCGTGTGCGACTTGTTCAAGCTGCACGTGAGGTGATGGGCGATGAGTCACAATCTATGCCCCTCATTGTAGGTTGTGGTGAGTCGTCAACGCGTGGCACTATCTCCAACTGCCATTCCGCATCGAAGTATGGAGCCGATATCGCGCTCGTGCTTCCACCATTCTATTATAGAAGTAGTATGAATACGCAAGCACTCATTGCGCACTACCGCGCTGTTGCCGATATGAGTCCACTACCTATTCTCATCTATAACATGCCAGCAAACACCGCTGGCCTTGATCTCGATGCAAAAACTGTCTGTGTACTTGCCGAGCATACAAATATAATTGGTGTCAAGGATAGCGCGGGCAATATTGCCAAGCTCGCGCAAATCGTTGCCAATACGCCTGAAACCTTCAAAGTTCTTGCGGGTAGTGCTGGTTATCTTTTGCCCGCGCTCTCCGTCGGAGCAGGCGGAGCAATAAGTGCGCTGGCAAATGTCTTTCCTCAGGAGGTATGTGATGTGCAAGCACTCTTCGATGCAGGTCAACTCGCTGAAGCACGCACATTGCAAGCGCGACTCATTCCGGCGAACAATGCTGTAACAACGCTGTATAGTGTATCGGGACTAAAAGCCGCGCTTGAACTCACGGCTGGCTATGGTGGCTCACCACGTATGCCCTTATTGCCACTTACTGCCCAAGAACGCGAAACACTATCTGGCATGCTGCGTATTGTTCGGGATGTTTTGTAGGGACCGATTTATCGCGTCCTCCTGGCAACCCACTGCTGACAAGGACGTGATAAATCGGTCCCTAC
>CAXTWV010000161.1:0-8555 GCA_964248005.1 uncultured Ktedonobacteraceae bacterium
TTCGTCAACAACGTCACGATCCACGCCCTTCAGCCGTAACTCATTCTTAAGCACGTTGGAGCCGCGGGGGTTGAAGTGTTCTCGCGACTCTATCCAGAACGTGGCAAAGGCGCGGTCATTGACGAAATCAAGCCTATCCAGGCGTTCCAGCACGGTATCAATCAATTCCGGTGGTGTCTCTTTCTTTTTGAGGTAACGGCGTACCTCTTCACGACTACGTGGGCGAAACGAGAGATAGTTCAGGGCGCGATCAACGGCCTGTTGGAGCAACTCTTCGCTGCGCAACTGCACAAGTTGCTCTGATGTAAGCACCTGTCCCACTTTCAGGCCCATTTGTAGCACGATGAGAGCATTGACGCCCAGCAAAAAGTGGTCGTCAACAAACACGCTGACCCGCTCTTTATCGGTTGTTTGAGTTTGTAATGAGGTGATACGCATGAGGATAGTATATCATGAAATATCTACCTTAATCCCCATTCCCCTGACAAACGCTACCGCTTGCGTCGGGTCAATCGTTGCTCCTTTCAGTTCGTTTGGACCGATACGCATCCCATCAATCTTTGAGCCGCGCAGGTCCGCGCCAATGAGTTTCGCTTTCGCGAAATCTGCTTGTCGCAGGTCACAATTCAGGAACGTCACACCCGATAGGTCTGCTTCAAAAAAGTTTGCCTCGCTCAAATCACAGTCTTCAAAGCGCACGCTCTTACACTTCGTGAGCGCGAACTGTGTAAAGCTGCCACGACATTCTTTGAAGAGCACATCTTGCAAGAGTCCCTCACTACATTGAAAGCCTGTTAAGTGACAACCGAGCAGTTCGACACGCGAAAGCGTGGCCTCCGACCATTCAGCATTCGCTAGATCGCACACCTGCAAGCGACAATCAAGCACCTGCACTTTTTTGAAGCGCGTCTTGCTCAGGACAACATTCTGCAAAAGAAGCTGGTCAAAGGAAATATGCTGTGCCTCTTGCCCTGTAAAATCGTCAAGAGTGAGCATAAGCTGAGTATATTGAGCATAATCTTGCAACATGTCATCAGGTAAGCCCTTTTCAAGCCCCTGCTTTGGCATAATAGGTGGCTTTATGGCTTTCTCTGGTTTGTTACGTTTATTAATGATATATTTCCTTTCATCAATAGAATAAATGTAGGGGTCTAATTCATTACACCCTGTTGGCAACGCACAATGTTGGAAGGAATGTTGAAACGTTTCTTATGTCCCCTAACATTATAGAATGTCAACAGGGTGTAATGAATTAGACCCCTACATTTGTATTTCGTCAAGAGCAAGACACAAGGGAAAAATAATAAATACTAATAAATAGATTTGCGAAGGTGAATAGAGGAGGTAAACTATCAAACGTTCGTTAGGAAGGAGGGAAGCAAAAATTCATTCGACCATAATGGTTGAATGAAGATTGCTGCGAAGTCTAGGAGTACATCATCTCGACTTCGCTGAATTGTGAGCCTGGGAGTTCGGGTAACATCTCAATGAGGGGCACGTCTTTTTTCTCGGTCATGTGATTATTTTCGTCAACGAAGACAACCTGTGGCACGAGCGCACGAATTTCCTCTTCGTTGTATTGCCCATAGCTGATGATAATGACGATATCGCCTTCCGCGTTCAAGCGTGCAGCCGCACCATTCAAGCAGATGACACCAGAGCCACGCGCACCCGCGATAGCGTAAGTTTCCAGGCGAGATCCATTATTTATATTGACAACCTGTACCTTTTCATATGGATAGATATCTGAGGCGTCGAGCAAGTCCTGGTCAATCGTGATGCTTCCAATATAGTTCAGATTGGCCTGTGTGACGGTGGCGCGATGAATTTTCCCTTTGCACATTGTACGTTGCATGGAACTGAGTCCCTTCCATTCGTAAGAAAACATTTTTTATAGTGTGGGAAGTATTTTCCCATTGTACTTTATTAAACGTCTCAATGAACTGGTTGGGAACATGATAATGACACATGGCGAAAAAAACATACACGCGTTAGGCTAGAGCAAGCAATGCCATTCCATATGCTTCGGCAACGGTTTGCGCATCGTACATAGAGTCACCGAGCATGAGGCGGTATTGACACTTCCAGCGTCTGGCGGGCCACGGGGCGAGTCGTATGAGCGTATAGGTTTCTACACGTTGCTCCAAGGCTTGGCGCAGTGCTATTTCATCGAAAGCGGTGATGTTATATTGCGCGAGTTGGTGTTGGAGGGTTTCAGGCAACATGCAGCGTCTCGCGTATCTGCTCAATGCTCAGGGTTTCAAAATCGGTGCGGGTGAGTTGCCTGGGAATGATGGAAAAGGGACCGGTCCAGGTTTTCGCGTGAGCTTCGAGCCAGTCAAGTTCCTCAAAAGACTTCTGACGCGACTGCTCGACGATGGGGTAGCGGAGCGCGGCACGATCAAAGACCTCTTGATCTTTCGTATACACACTGCCATCTTCGCGCACCACAACATCTATGTAGAGATCGGTGTACACGAGTTCTTGCGCGGTATTGGTATAGTCAGCGTTTGGCAAGACAACATCGCAATAGCCACTGAGAAAGCCGCCGTTCTCGGTGTACCCAACGTGAATGGTAAACCATGCATCGCGCCAGAAGTAGGTTAACTGATGTTTCTCGGAAACCCATGTGCCGGGACGCCAATGCATAGGAGTTCCGATAGGCGTCCATATGACGAAATAGTCGTTGCTCACTGGTAGATGGTAGCCTTGCCACCCTCCCCACTGGCTGCCGTCTACCAACATTTTCCGAATGTTTGCCTCAAGCAACATGGTTATGCACCCTTTCTAAAACACGCAGTCACCCTGAAAAAGGAACCATGTATATATGTTACCACAAGAGATGAATAGACATTATTTCACGCTGCTCATAGGCCACACGTTGAGAGTCATTGCGTCCTGCTCAGTGAACCACACACGTCCATTCTTATCGAGAATCAGCCCGTCGTGAGGATGTGCGTTCACAGGTACGTTACGTACAACAATCTGACCTGTGGAAGGAACAAGGTAGCCAACGCGTTGACTGAGCGAGTCAGTAAACCAGACATTGCCATTACTATCAGCACGAATACCAGAGATATGACTGCCAGCGCAGGTTCCTGTGGCAGCGAAGCAAACCCCTGCATAGACAAGGAAACGGCGGCTCGTACCCGTAACAGGATTATATTCACTTATATATCCCGCAAAGCCTTCGGTAAACCACACATTTCCTGCTGCATCTGTAGTAATCAAATGTGGGCGTAAGGCAGCGACAGGATGTTCTGCAATCTTTATTTTGCCGTTGGTGGTGACTGTGAAACTTCCAATTTGGCTAACAGCATTTCTGTTTTCAGCGAACCACACCACATTATTGCTTGCAATAGTGATGCCATAAGGGTCGCTATGTGCTGTCGGAATAGGCGTCTCGACCAGTGTATGCGTATGTGTATCAAAAAAACCAATTCGATTGCCGCCAAACTCAGTGAACCAGAGGTTACCATGCCCATCGAGTGCGATATCATAGGGCTGGGAATCTTTTGTGATAGGCCATTGGTTCCACATATTATTTATCGGATCAAATTCGCCTATAGCATCACTGTCAGGTTGCGTAAACCACAGATGACCGGCAGGATCAGCGACAAGAAATAATGGACTTGTATAGCCCTTTGGTTCAGTAAAATCTTGAATGAAGGTACCATCAGAGAACGCGTATTGCCCAATGACACTAGGAAAGGTTGTAGGACATGTTGGCAATGGTTCGCAACCGGGTTCAGCAACCCATGTATAGCCATGTGAAGGGTCCAGTGCAATAGCCCATGGGAGCAACGTAGTAGACGCATGAGCTTCTGCCATTGAGAGCGAACGAGATGTGGACAAGGGCACCTCGCTAGAGCGATGACCCGTGTAACGTATCACAGGGTCTGTCTGTGATATGGGTGCAGCGTTCGATGTATGTAGATGTACCCATACAGCAGTGCTAGCAGCAAAGATAATAAAAAGCACTAGCAGTGAGCCAATAAGAATACGTCTTCTCGAACTACTTTGCTTTGCTCCATTCTGAACAGCAACTCTTTGCATGATAATTTGACTTCCTCTTCACGATACATAGATGAGGGCGAGCGATATATATGTCTCACATCGTAACGTATCGTATCAAATATATCCATATATCGCGCTTTCTATGACTCTTTTGGGCTATGGAAGGTGTGCAGATAGAACATTTATCTTTACGATGACGTTCTTTACGATCTACACAAAACTGCTGAGAAAAAATTGTAGGGGTCTAATTCTATTACACCCTGTGAGCACATTGCAATGTCGGCAGGATGTAGGAAACATTCTATCAATCCGGTAAACATGGTCAATCGCCCAGAGGGTGTAATAGAATTAGACCCCTACAATCAACGCTTCATTAAATCAAGACATTTAGATTAGCCTACTGATGCGCAAGAAGTTTTCGACCAACGTCTGTGCCTGACTTGCATAGGTTGGATAGAGTTCAACCGCCTCGCGCTCAACCAGCTCGTATCGCTCAGTCCCGTACTCGTCGATAAACTCCTTTTTTAGTGAGGGATCGTGCAACCATAGGTCCAGCATCGCTTCTGTGAGTTCGATGTGATACTGTAAACCGTAGGCGGAGTCGAGATAGCGGAACGCCTGATTCGCGCCGTCCTCATGATATGCCAACGAGACCGCACCTAGTGGCAAATCAAAACAGTCTTCGTGCCATTGAAATGCCTGCTGATATCCAGGTAGACCTGCATACAGTGGGTCCTTCTGACCTGCCTCCGTAAATTTTATTCGCAAAAAACCGATGTGCTCTTTCGGTAACTTGCGTATCGGAGCCTTAAACGTATTCGCGAGTAACTGCCCACCCAGACACATTCCTAAATAAGGCACACGGTCCTCGATTGCCCTATGAATATAGATTTCTTCGTGAGTCGTGTAGGGATACAGAGACTTGTTGTACAGGTGCTGCGTACCACCCAGCACAATAATGGCACCATAGGTACTGGGATTGGGCAAAGAGTCTTGCCCGACATGAATCAAATCGTAGGGAATTGCGTGTTTGTCGAGGAGGTTTCCCACACGTCCCGGCGGATTCTCGTGGAAGTGCTGCAACACAAGGGCATGTTTCTTGTCAGCCATAGCTTTTTCCTTTATGTGTTAAAGGTGCGCGAAATGCGAACCTTCCTCTTTTTTAGCATGTCCCGGTTGAGACGCAAAGTACTGTAGCGCGGTACGCATATCGCGTAGCAGGATATCCGCCATATCACGGCTAAAACCCTCTTTCACCACAATACGTTGCACCACAAGGTCTTCACAGTTCTTGGGCATCGTGTAGGCGGGCACAAGCCAACCATTATAGCGAAGCCGATCAGACATATCAAACAGGGTAAAGTTTGTCTCCTCTTTGAGCTTCCATGCAAAAACAGGAAGTTCGCCTCCGTCGGAAATCAACTCAAATGGACCCATCTTCGCGATTTCGCCGGATACATACAGAGCAGTATCATGACACGCTTGTTGAATGCGGGTATATCCCGCTCGCCCTAAGCGCAGAAAATTATAGTATTGCGCCACAATCTGATTGCCCGGACGCGAGAAGTTCAGCGTAAATGTCGGCATCTCGCCACCGAGATAATTCACCTTGAAAATCAACTCTTCCGGTAATGCCTCCTGATCGCGCCAGACGGCCCAGCCTATACCAGGGAAAACGAGACCGTACTTATGACCAGACGCATTAATTGACACAACCCGATGAACGCGAAAATCCCATGCTACATCGGGCTGTATAAATGGGGCAACAAAGCCGCCACTAGCAGCATCAACGTGAATAGGAATGTCCAATCCCTTCTCATCCTGTAGCTGATCCAGAGCCGTGCTGATATCCTGAATTGGTTCATAACTACCATCATAGGTGCTACCAAGAATGGTAATCACGCCGATAGTGTTCTCATCACAATACTTGACAACCTCTTCTGCTGTTAGATGATAACGACCTTGCTCCACGGGTACATAGCGCGGCTCGATCTCCCAGTAACGCGTAAACTTCTCCCAACACACCTGAACATTGATACCCATCACAAGGTTAGGCTTGTCTGTTGGCTTCCCTGCCGCTTTCATACGCGCTCGCCATCGCCATTTCAGTGCCATGCCACAAAGCATCGCCGCCTCGCTCGATCCAATTGTCGAGGTTCCAATCGCGTCTTGCTCTTCATGAGCATTCCATAGGCGAGCAATAATATTGACACATCGCCTCTCGATTTCGGCAGTTTGCGGATACTCATCCTTGTCAATCATATTCTTGTCGAACGTATCCGTCATCAGTTGACGCGCTTCTGGCTCCATCCATGTTGTGACAAACGTCGCGAGGTTCAGGCGTGAATTACCATCAAGCATGAGTTCATCGTGAATAAGCGCATATGCTGTACGCGGCAGCATCTCATGCTCTGGCAACGCATTACGTGGCACATCCTCGTTCAAGAGTCGCGCCCCATAGGTTGGTGTCAAAGCAGTATCTTTATCCTGTTGATGCCTATCGGTATTTACTTTTCTCGCTAACATTACGTTTCCCTTTTTTTGACCACATAAAAAACGTGTAAAGTATTCCATACTCTACACGTCTGGAAACGCCTCGTGGTTGTGAATGTGAAATGTAGGGGTCTAATTCTATTACACCCTGTCGGTAACGCACAATTTAGGGGATGTTGAAACGTTTCTCATCATTTGCAAACATCGTGTGTTGCCAACAGGGTGTAATAGAATTAGACCTCTACAGAACTATACGTCCTATTTAGACCACACCCACGCCAATTGGCGTAATGTGTGTCATCGTTTGAAGAGGCTCAGTCGAGCGTACAACGGGTTTGGTGCAAGCTTCCACGAAGGCGACGAAGAGCCGCGCCCATGCTGGCTCATCCGTATAAATCTCTTCGGGGTGGCATTGCGCACCGAGCATGAAGCGATGTCCAGGGACCTCGATGAGTTCGGGAACGCCATCTTCCGCACACCCTGTGACATGCACGCCTTTACCAGGGTTGTGAACCGCTTGGTGATGCAGGCTATTAGCACGTATCTCGCGTACACCAAGAATCTGCTCCATCCGGCTACCAGCATCGATGCGAACCGAATGTACGATTGTGTTGCGAGGCAGGTCCCAGTTCTTGTGGCGTAAACTCCCTGGATAGAGATCGCCCAGGTCCTGATAGAGACTACCACCGAGTGCGACATTTAACACCTGCATACCGCGACAAATGCCGAGTGTAGGAATATTTTTATCAAAGGCCCAACGTGCCATTGCTAACTCTAATTCGTCGAGTTGTGGATTCGTATCTGTGAGAAGCGGGTGAGGCTCCTCACCATAATTGCTTGGATCAACGTCGATCCCACCAGAAAGTAATAAACCATCTAACCGAGGGAGAAGCGTATGTAGCTCGTCAAGATCATCAAAGATCGGGATGAGAATAGGTACACCACCCGCACGCTCCACTGCATGAATGTAGGTCCTATTGTTATAATAGATAGGCCGCTCTGTCTCCGCACGTACCCCTGCATGGCAGGGTATCCCAATGAGTGGACGCATTACTAAAAACTCCTTCATAAAGCCAACTGAGTTGACCAACCGACCGACGTACTTTAAAAAATTGAAAAGAATAAAAAAAAGCGGAACGCTAGAGGTATGTTTCTATGCGTTCCGCCGGGAAAATGAATACTTCGTCTACACTGTGAAACGCGCCTCAATAAGCTCTACTACAATATGCTCCAGGCTAAGCTGGAGCTCTGTAAGAGTAAGAGCAAATACATCGCGGGCGCGTTGTTTTTTCATTTGTTTATCCTGTGTTGTTAAAATGTTTTGTGTTTGTACTTGTATATGTTATACATTCAGCACACGCGTAGTGTCAAGTAATGCAAACTTTTGTCTGATTATTCTACTACAATCAACTCCCAAAAAAAGCATTCCACCAGTCTTGCCAGAAGCTCTGCTGTGCTTGCGTAGCTGCAACTTTCTTTGTAGCTTGCTGCTGTGCATCGTTACTGCCAACGACTACCACCAGATGCTCCTCAGGTCGCGTATAGCCTAACTGTTGTCGTGCCTCATTCTCGACCACTGATGGGTCTTGATAATGACTGGCGGCCTTTGTGAGTTGCTTGTTGTGAGTCTGCAACTGCTGCAACCGTTGTTGTGCCGCCTGCACTTGTTGTGCAGACTGACTATTCGACCACGCCTGCGCCAATGTGCCTAACAGAAACGCCATGCAAATAAGCCCTGTCACCCAGATCACCGTTTGTGTGAAAAGCGAACTCCGTCTAGCGCGTAAGCGTCCGGCTGTTTCACCCATGCCTATTGCTGATGTTACATTCGCGCTATTCATTGCCGCGGACGCTGAACGTGCGAGTCGCATTCTCTCTGGTCTTCTTTGCATATTTTTGCTTCTACCTTATTACACGTAATAGACGTAGCCCTAGTTACATTTTAGCATATACTTACTAAAAATTCATATATGTATGTATCTAATTTTGAAGACGAATAAATGGATCAGGCTGTCTGTAGGGACCGATTTATCACGTCCTCTTGG
>CAXTWV010000161.1:8565-11008 GCA_964248005.1 uncultured Ktedonobacteraceae bacterium
CGTGGTTTTATTTAATAAATCCCCCTACATCCTGACTATTTTGTTAAATTGCATTATCACGTCCTCTTGGCATTTCAACACCCGAACGAGGACGTGATAAATCGGTCCCTACAGACATTCCCCTTACGACCCACTCACAGGTTCGGTCATGTCCTGTGTGAGGTAGGCGTAGACCATGTTCTGGCTATTCCAGGAAAAGCCAACGTTGCCAGAGCGGTCCACCATAATTAAGCCGCCTGTGCCTTGAGCTTTCGCACTGAGCAATGCGATTGTTGCCTCCGCCGCTTCACGTGCGCTCATGCCACGGGCGACATTATCGGCGGCTCGTTTCGCGATGAGCAAGCGCGTAAAGTCTTCGCCATCGCCCGTACAGGAAATAGCGGCATTTTCATCAGCATAAAAGCCAGCTCCGACGAGTGGCGAGTCGCCGACACGTCCAGGCAATTTGTAAGGAATGCCACCTGTCGAGGTCGCGGCAACTAGATCGCCCGCCGCATCGATGGCAACGGCACCAACCGTACCATGCCTATTATCAGGTTGCTTGCCATTTTTCTTCTTTTGCTGTGGAAACTCGTTATCAGGCTCTACCCGTGCCTGAATGCTGCCTACTTCACGCCGATGATAGGTGGGTTCATTCTGCGATGCTCTTTGTTCATCGCGTAAGCGTTGCCAGTTTTGAACTTGTCGCTCGGTCCGTAAGTCTTCTTCCTGACACAGCGCAATGTCGTTATCTACGGCGAACCGCATCGCTCCACGACTGGTGAGTAGCACATGGGGACTTTCCAACACACGTCGGGCTAACGAAATAGGATTTTTGATGCGTTCAATACTGGCAACCGCACCGACCTGGAGCGCATTGCCTTCCATCAACCCCGCATCCATTTCGATAGTGCCAGTAGCGGTGAGACACGAGCCGGTTCCCGCGTTGTAGTTTGGGTTATCTTCCAGGGCGCGTACCGTAGCCTCCACAGCGTCAAGCGCACTCCCGCCCGCTTGTAAAATACGCCACCCAATGAGTGCTGCTTCCTGACAACCTGCTTTCGCACTCTCGATACGGTCAGCAGAAACGCTACCCGCACCTCCATGTACAACAATAGCAATTGGCATGTGGCTAGAGTCTCCTTCGCGTGTTTTTCTGCATTGTATCACAATGGATTATTCGTGAACTGTCTCGCTCTGCCATTGGCATGTTTCTGGTATGGCACTTTTGAGCGATTCTGCGAGGCCGTCTATATCGGTTACATCGTCGCGATAGACCGCCCACGCTTTCGCTTTTTGGGTAGGGTCTGTGACCGTGCGATACACGGTAATGCTAATACGTTTGCCATTCGGGAAAAACTCTTCTTTGATACGCGTCAACGAGGGCCACGGAAGCGCGATCTCTTCACCATCACGGCCCCGCTTGACCAATGCCTGCGGTTCGATATTAATGGTGAAGGGAATAGGAGCCACAATACGCAGATACAGCACAAAGCCAAAGATAAAAACAATCGCGGCAATTGTGCTGCCCACAGCCGACGCACCCTGATGAATAGCGATCCACAAGACCAGCGCGGTCACAGCCAGCACGCCCCCAATGGTGGCAATCTGTTTGAAGCGGCTCACGCCGGGGCCAATAAAAACCTCTGTTGTTGCTGATGATGCCATATCCCACGCTCCATAACCTTTTGGATCGATAATCGTCTCGATTAAACCTGTAGGGACCGCTTTATAACGTCCTTGTGGGTAGTCGATTAGGTACGAGGACGTGATAAAAAGGTACCGACAGGTGACGTACCCACAATAATTTTTCAAATAGCTTAATCGGTCCCTACACGCTATTGTAACAAGAGGAACATACCAATGCAACACCTTATGTTATAGAATGGTGGCAATACCTTGCTATCAATAGAATAAAAGGAGATACTATGCCAACACGTTATTTTGAAGATTTTCGGGTGGGAGATGTCATTGATCTTGGTAGCACATCCGCTAATGCGGAAGAGATTATCGCATTTGCCAAGCAATTTGACCCACAGCCATTTCATATTGACCCTGAACAGGCCAAGCAGTCCGCTTTTGGGACACTCGTCGCTAGTGGCTGGCACTCCTCGGCTCTTTTCATGCGCCTACTCGTTGATGGGATACTGAACGATACGATTAGCATGGGGTCTCCTGGCGTTGACGAAGTACGGTGGCGCAAGCCTGTACACCCTGACGAAAAACTTCGTGGGCGTTTCACCGTCATAGAAAGTACAGACTCAAAGAGCAGACCAAACATGGGCATTATTCGCTCGTTGTGTGAACTGACCAATCCAGAGGGCGAGGTCGTGATGAGTCTCAAAGGGCTACATTTCTTCGGGCGCAGACCCGAAACCTCTCAAAGCAAATAAAAATGTTCCTGTGTTGTGTGGGGGCTGTGGGCGCCCCCACCGCCACCATTTTTTTTGTGTTTTTTTTTTTT
>CAXTWV010000162.1:0-11001 GCA_964248005.1 uncultured Ktedonobacteraceae bacterium
CGTAAAGAAACGAGGGAAATATGCAAACGACACACCTTTTTGATGAAAAAAAGATGGAACTGTTCCCAGGCATCGACGCACAAATCTTAGCAGGTAGGCAAGGAATGGTGATGCGCGTTACGGTGGAGAAAGATGCACTTGCTACTCCACATGCTCATCCACATGAACAAATCTCGGTTGTCCTACAAGGTGAGGTGGAGTTTACGATTGGGGAGGAGCAGAAGACGCTCAAAGCGGGTGATGCGGTTGTCATTCCAAGCGATGCTCTGCATTCGGTAAAGGCCGTTGTTCAGTCTGAGTTGCTTGAGGTATTTAGCCCTGTGCGTGAAGACCTTGTGAAACGATACTCGAATGTTTAACAAAGAAATCGAGACGATGCCCCGTGAATCGTTACGGGCATTGCAAAACAAGCGTCTGCACAACATGGTAGATTATGTGTATCATCAAGTTCCCTACTATCGGGAGACACTCGACCGCATAGGGATAAAGCCTGATGACATTTCCAGCGTCGAAGATTTACACAAACTTCCCTTTACCAAAAAGCAGACACTGCGCGACTATTATCCATTTGGACTGCTTGCGGTGCCACGTGAAAGCTTGATGCGTATTCATGCGAGTAGTGGCACGACTGGTAAGCCAACAGTGGTATGCTACACACCAAATGATATTGATGTCTTTGCGGAAGTGAATGCACGCTCACTAGCGGCGGCAGGAGCCAAGCCAGGTATGATTCTGCATAATGCCTATGGCTATGGCTTGTTTACAGGTGGGCTTGGTATTCATTATGGTGGTGAGCGGCTTGGCATGACGGTTGTGCCTGTCTCCGGTGGCGCAACACAGCGGCAGGTAACGCTTATTCTTGATTTTCAGCCAGAGGTGATTTGTTGTACGCCATCCTATGCGCAGACGCTCGGCGAGGAGTTCAAGAAGCGCGGAATTTCACCACAAGAAATCAGCCTCAAGGTTGGCTTGCTCGGCGCGGAACCGTGGACAGAAACGATACGCACTGCGGTTGAAGAAAGTCTTGGTATAGCTGCTACTAATATTTATGGTCTCAGTGAGGTCATTGGCCCTGGTGTCTCGCAAGAATGTATCGAGGCGCGTGCAGGGAGTCACATCTGGGAAGATCACTTTTATCCCGAAGTGGTGAACGCCGAAACGGGCGAGCCGCTTCCCGACGGCAAAGAAGGCGTGTTGATCTTTACGCACCTGACACGAGAGGCGATGCCCTTGTTACGCTATTGGACGGGTGATATCACATATCTTTCACATGAGGCGTGTGCGTGCGGCAGGACACATGTACGGATGGGACCAATTCGTGGGCGTGCTGACGATATGTTGATTGTGCGCGGTGTCAATCTGTACCCGACTCAGGTGGAGGAGATACTGAAGGGGATTCCAGAAGTAACACCACATTATCAACTCGTGGTGACACGTACTGGTACGCTTGATGCGGTTGAAGTGAAGGTAGAACTGACCGAAGCAGTCTTTCGGCATGTGGCACAGGATGCAATCGCTGATGACGTGATTGCAGCTGATCACGCTATGCATGCCTTACGCAACAAAATAGAGCATCTCATTCGCGAGACACTTGGTATTGGTCTTACCGTCACCCTTGTCCCACCAGGAACGGTGCCGAGAAGCGAAGGCGGCAAACTGCGCCGTGTTGAGGACAAACGAACTCTCTAATCATTCATATAGCCATAGACTCTTAACAAATAGGTCAAATGACACGTTAGTGCAAGTGTAAGTATTGCTATACTATAAGCTGTGCAAACAACATTGTTTGACCCATTTGTTATGCTTGGAGGTGCATATGGCTCATAATCTTTATCGCTTCTACCTCTATACAGTTTTTATTGTTTTAGTCATCTTTGCTGCCGTTGCTTTAGGACAATTGCTAAGTACGTTGCTTCTACTTGTACCATTTTTGCGCTCCTCTTATGAGAATGCTCCGAACTCAGCCAGTATCACGCAATCGCTTGTGTTTGCGTTGGTCTCGTGGGCAATCGCAGGTCTGCTTGGTGGACTCCATTACTGGCTTATTCGTCGCGATATGAGCAATGATCCTGCGGCTGGTGGGAGTGCGATACGCTCGTTTTTTCTCAATATCACAGAGGCAATTGGCATAGCGATTGCTGTTCCGTTTGTTGGCTTTTCTGTGCTCGAACAACTTGCATATAATGGACAATACGGTCTTGTTGGAATTCTTTCTTTTACGCTTCCCACACTTTTCGTTGTCGTCTTGCTTGAAGTGGAACGTCGGCGCACACAGGTCACGACAGGTAGCGCACTAGCATTTCAACGTCTACATGTATATAGTGTGCAACTGCTCTTCCTCATCGTGCTTGCATTCGCATGGGAACGTAATGTCAACAGTGTGATTGACGCGCTCTTTTTTGGAGGAAGAGGTCTGCATCAATACTGCGGAAGTCCTACCAATTGTCAAAATGGCAACATTGGTTTTGTGCTACTTACACTGCTCTGGTTTGTTGTGTTCTGGCTAGCCTACGGTTGGTTAACGCGCACCGATACCTCGAAATTGCTACGTTTTATTCTGCATTTTGCTAGTGTTGCGGTTGGCGTCGGTGTTCTATTAACTGGTCTCTATCGTGGTGTACTTTTGCTGCTTTTGCCTTCGTTCAAGATTTCTTTTGAATTGAAAGATGTTACTGGCCCAAACGCACAGTATGATTTTGCGCCTTTTCTCTTGCTTGGTATGCTTGTGATTGTCATCTATCATCTTTTGCTTACAGAGGCTGCGAAATGTGGTTTGATCGAGCGAGGTGAAGTGTTAGCGACGGAGACTTCTATCGCGACTATTCTGTCATCGCTTTTGTTCTGGTCAGGGATAGCTTTTTTGCTGTATAGTGGACTTCGTGCTTTCCATGGCGCATCGCCAGAGTCTCCGATATGGGAGGCGAATATTGCCGCGATTATCGTTGGACTTGTGTATATTCCGCTCGATGTTCTGTTATGGAGACGTAACGCTGCTGAGCCGAAGGTATACGCAGGAGCACGGCGAGGCTTTGTGCTTGCTGTGCTTGGTGTTGGTATCCTGGCTTGTGCCATTGGTGGAGCGGTTGCGCTCTATGCATGGGCAACATCGCTTTTCGGTTCCCCAATTTCAAATTCGGTACAGGTCGCAGATGCAGGTCTGGCAGCATTTATTGTAGGTGGTATTGTGACAGCATTGTACTTGATGATTGCTATCCGTGAGCAACTCTTTCATGGCTTTACGAAGCGCAATACGCCTGTTGTGCCTGCTTCTATCGTACAATCTGAAACCATCGAAAGTGTGTTAGACGAATTGCTGGCAGGAAGAATAAAACGAGACGAAGCGGCGCATCGTATTCGAGAATTGGAAAAGGGGTTGGTGAAAATGTAGAGAATGGTTAGGCGATGCAAGAAGTGATTGCCTAACTATTCTCTACAAGCTTTATACAAGGTCGCTTGCCCCTGTAAGAGTGGTTACGTCGGTATGTTTCCACTCGCTTCCATGCTGGAGCATGAGTTCGTGGATGTGCGGGTTTTCTGCTGTATCTATATAGACAATTTGCTTGGCAAAGGAAGAGGACCATTCAAAGCCTATCAGTGAATCGTCGGCTGCAAGGGGAGCTTGTGTCGCTTGTGTGATGTCACTATGGCTCCATACGCCATCCGTTCCTGCTGACAATTCTTGGACATGTTGGTTCTCACTGATATAGGCTATTTGCTGTGTACCTCCTGTTTCCCAAACGAAGCCAGCGAGGGCCGAACCGAATGCTTTGGGTGCTTGCGTGTGTTCTACTACGTCGTTACCCTTCCAGGTTCCGTCTTTTCCAGCTACAAGTGCGTAAATGCTACCTGCATCTGTCATATAGGCGAGATTTTTCGTTCCTTGCGTCTCCCAGACATAGCCGATGAGCGGTGAGTCTTCACTGGCTTCGGGCGTGTTTGTGCGTTCTAGCTCTTTATTTGTCACCCTCTATTTAACACGTAGTTATGGGCATGAAGTTATACTTTGTTTTGCCGTTCTTACATTCATCTTGCTTGTGGTATGCTGTTCATAGAATATGTCCTGTTTATCGAAAGGAGACCATTTAATGGCAGAACCATTCGAGTACATTTCTCATAGCCGTCTTGTCTATAAAGATGGCTACCGCAATGCCTATTTAGGCGAGGTTGCGGAACCAGTGGTGTATGGTGTGCAAGGGAAGCTCCGTGAGTATTATGGCGCGAAAGAGGGACCTCCAATAGCCTCGACCCTCGATCATATTGTTGCCGCCGTTGCTGGCTGAATGTACGGCACTCTTGCCGGTGCCCTGTCAGGGCGCAAAATTCGTTACGACCGCCAAACATATACCGCGACCGTTGATGGAGGCATCGTCGGCGTAGGTAAGACTATCCGCATCGAATCAATTGTGGTCCATTATGACCTAACTATCCCCTCAGAAAATCGTGAAGCTACAGAACGTGCTCTGCGCGTCCACCCCGAAGGTTGCCCTGCTCACCAGAGCGTCAAGGGAGCTATCAACGTGACCTGGGATGCAGTGCTCCATATTGGAAATGAGGTTGTATCCTTAAAAAGCGAGGAGACTGCTGAATAAGAGCTATGGATGTCTATAAGGCCCACGGACGCCCACAAGGGGCTACCCTACTATACCCTGTTACGTGCTACGCACGTTGTATTACGTCGTGTATAGTAGGGTAGCCCCTTGTGGGCGTCCGTGGGCCTTCCGAATACAACACATTGCGCTTTTTTGAACAATATTGTATTTAAACTGTTAACACAACCTTACCCGTGGTTTTGCGCTCTGCGATGGTTGTATGCGCCTCGGCAGCCTTTTCAAGGGGGAAGGTATGACCGACGACGATACGTAGTTTGCCACTGGCGAGATACTGCATTAGGGCCTGTGCAGCCTCCGCAGTTTTATCAGAACGACTTAACCAGGCAGTGAGCCAGTAGCCAACGACAGACTGGTTTTTATACATCAACTGGATACCGGAAAATTGTACCATCTGTCCGCTTGCCGATCCGTATACGACCATGCGACCAAAAGGTGCCAGGATTTGTAGACTCTTCTCTGCAATATCACCACCTACCATTTCCAGGATAACGTCAGGCCCCTTGCCATCTGTTGCTTTAGTAACCTGCTCTGCCCAATCAGCTTCTTTATAATTAACGGCTGCATCAGCTCCAAGCTCGCGTACCAACTCTAGCTTCTTGGCACTACTCGCTGTTCCAATGACAGTTTTGGCTCCCATGAGCTTTGCAATTTGAACTGCGAGCGTACCTACACCGCCAGCCGCCGCGTGTATCAACACGCTTTCGCCAGCTTGCAAATGGGTTGACTCATGCAAGAGTTGGTATGCTGTAATGCCTTGTACAGGGAAGGCCGCAGCACTATTGAAATCAAGGCTGTCTGGAATAGGAATAACTGTGTTTGCGGGTGCGGTCGTATATTCCGCGTATCCTCCAGCAGCCAGTGCGACAACACGGCTTCCGATCTTTAGTGATGTTACACCAGCTCCAAGCTCTTCCACCGTTCCTGACACCTCAAAGCCCATCGTCATAGGCGTGTGTGTGCGTGTCAGATACGCGCCTTGTCGCTGGGCGAGATCGGCATAGTTAATGCCAGCGGCAGCAATCTTAATCAGCACCTCGCCAGCTTTGGGTGTTGGTTTCTCTATCTCTTCGAGGCGCATCACCTCTGGACCGCCCGTCTCATTAATACGAATAGCTTTCATACACTACATCCTTTCTCATTCACTAGCTTTGTTTGTCTTTCCTGATTGTACCATCCGTTCTGCCTCAATAGTTATGGTAGCTTTACCACGTTCTCTGTTCTTTTACAGAAAGAGTAATGACATGAGTGAGATTTTCTACACAATTTAATCTGTTTTTAACCAAGTTGTAACCTCCTTCCCACGGTAATCATACGTTCCTCCCGTTTATACTTGTAGAGGGTCATGCCATTACATCTATCTATAATGTGGCGAAAGAATGGACTTTTTCGCCGAAGGGAGAAAAACTTTTAATGAAATCTATTTCTCGATTATCTCGTCTGTTTGGTGGTCTAGCTGCTAGTCTTTTATTGCTAGGAGTATGTGCCGCTGCCTTAGTCTATCTTCACAGCAATGCCTTTGTGCATGCGGCAAGCCCAAAGGTTACTGTAAACCACTACGAATATGTCTTTCCCGATGGTGGCATCTATGTATATGATGCGGACAATAACTTTGCCCTTGTGAAGCATATCAATCTTCCTATGTTCACGGGGGGTCGTGGTTGTGTTGTAGACCCCGCATCGAACTCGCTCTATCTTAGCTATAATGGTGATGGTGGTTCACACGGTACAGGCTCATTACTGAAATATAATCTTCTCACTGACACAGTTGTATGGACAAAAAATTACCCATTTGGTATTGATAGTATGGCGATTACACCTGATGGCAAAACAATTTATATGCCTGATGGAGAGGCTTCCTATGATGGAACATGGCGTGTTCTTAATGCGAGTGATGGTAGTGTGACAGGCAGCATTTTCACAGCAACAGCAGACGCAGCTCATAATACAGTGGTAAGTTTGGATGGGAAGTATGTCTATCTTGGTGCTTTGAACTCTAGCTATCTTTATAAGGTTGATACGTCCACAAACAAGATTGTTGAGAAAATCGGTCCACTTACAAATGGTGTGCGTCCTTTCACAATTAATGGGAGCCAGACGCTTGCGTATACAACGGCAACAGGTTTTCTTGGCTTTGACGTAAGCAGTATCACGACTGGAAAACTTCTGTATCATGTACCAATTAAAGGCTTCACGTCGAATGGTCAAGCAGAGGTGAGTCATGGTATCACTCTTTCTCCTGATGAGAAGGAAGTGTATGTGATCGACACAGCGAATAGTTATGCGCATGTTTTCGATGTGAGCAAAGTGCCTGCGAGTGCTCCTGTGCAGGTCGCTGATATTCCTCTGCGCAAGATGTCAGGAAGCGGAATACCTGCCGAGACTCCTTGTCTCTATGATTGCACACACGAAGGTTGGATTCTTCATAGTCGTGATGGTCGCTTTGTCTATGTAGGCGACTCTGGTGATGTGATTGATACTGCTACACGTAAAGTGATCACTAATCTTGCTCCGCTCTTCAACACAAGAAAATACCTGGAGATTGACTTCTCCAATGGTAACGTTATCGCAACCTCATCAAGACATGGATTAGGCTATGTTACGGGTAGTGGAGGTACACCTACTCCAACGCCAACTTCGACGACATCACCGACGCCTACATCAACCATGTCGCCAACGCCTTCACCAACTTCAACGCTGACACCAACACCGATTCCAGGCACAACAATAGCACAGGATACATTCCAGCGTGCGAACCAGACGCACTGGGGTACCGCTTCGGATGGTCATGTGTGGGCCGCGGATGCAAATACGCAAGCGGCTTTCTCTATTGTTACTAATCAAGGTCAGGTCTCAAACGGAAACACGTACTATAATGCTGTGCTCGGTACTGCTGCTAACAATGCCGAAGTGTTGCTTAGTGGCTCAATAAGCAGTTTCACTAATGCTAATATAGGTGCAGTGTTGCGCTGGAAGGACACGAATAATTGGTACAAGGCGTATATTAGCGGCACCAATCTTGTGATACAAGCAAAAATCAACGGGAGCTATCGAGCCATTGGTTCAACGGCCTTCAATGCCGTAACGGGCAAGTCGTACACTATAAGGTTTCGCGCAGTTGGCTCAGGTTTATATGCCAAAGTTTGGGCCACAGGAACAGCAGAACCAATCGCTTGGATGGTTACTGGTACTGATACTGCTCTTCAAACAGGGTATTGTGGTTTGAGAACACAACTACAAAGTGGTGTTACGGCACGAATTAGCTCTTTCTTAGCAACAACCGCTTCTTAGCATTTCATTAAATTCTCCAAGCAAAAAAAGCGGCATGTCCGGCACACATAAGTACTGGATATGTCGCTTTTTTTGTTTGAAACTTTCAAAAGTTAGTTTTCGCTGAGAAAAAACGGGGATTTTGTCGGTGTGTATTATTTCTTGTTTATGTCAACGTGATAGAAGTAGTGTCACTGCATACCCACAATCACATTCTGCCAACGTCCTTGTAGTAAGATTATTCTTTCTGTACTTCTGTGTTTCATTGTGTTCGCAAAAAGATACATAGAAACATGTAAATGCACTAATCCATAAGTAAAAAGTACCGGAAACGTTCGACTTTTTCGATACTCTTCACATAAAGCAGTACACTAATATCATACGTCCATGACAAAGTGCCTGTTTTCTTATTTTACAAATGGTCTCTTTTCCTGCATTTTTCGGCAGGGATTTTCAAAGAGGTATTCTTTCGGAGTGGAACGGACAAGTAGTGATGGGAAACGGTAAGGGGGCTAGGTAGCATGGTGGTAACGAAGGAATGGTATGTATCACGTAGGACAAAAAGAGGAGTGTGGGAATGGAGTGTGCAACAGAGAACGATAGTATGTATCTTCTCTCATGAAAGCATACGCTGTTCGTATATTCATTGCAGTATGGGAGTCAACACGGTGGTTTATCCAGGCGACTTGAACAGGCAAGGTGAGTAAATGGACGAGAATAAGAAGCGCAAAGGAACGTCTGCGTCGAAGCGGTCTACACGTCAATCAACATCTTCTTTACAGCGGAGTAGCCGTACATTTCTAAAATTTCTCTCTACATATCGCACAACCGTTGGTACAAGTGTTCTGCTTCTGTTAATAGTAGGATTGCTTTTCGGGATATTCAGCCAATTGCATGCACCCGTAGCAAACAACGCGCCAAGTGGTGTGACAACAATTGACTATAGTACCTTTGTGCAACAGGTGAAGACAGGAGATGTTGTTGCCGTCGCGATTCAAGGGAACGAGGTGAACGGACTACTACAACATCCTCTTTCACAACGTCTCTCCTCGATACCTCAGATAGTGTCATCCCAGGACAATGCGCAGATCTATAGTGCGTGGATGCATTATATTGGTGGAAGCACTAACACATGGACTGCTCCAACGGCGGCACTTGACACAACTCGTTTTGTCTACACACGCATCCCGGTGGCAGGAGATGAGCAGCTTATGCCACTACTTTTGAAGAATCAGGTGAAAATAAATACTCTGCCAACTGCTCAATCTTCGAGCTTCCTCACCTTCGTGTTGAGGTTCGCGCCTCTACTTCTCATGGCACTTGCGCTCCTGTTGCTATTTCGCTCTCGTAACGGCTCGCGTTCTACACGCCAAATGGATGAGCGCATTACGCAAATTGGGCAAAGCAGAGCAAAACGCTTTACGCGCACAAAAGAAGCAGACGTGCAGCCTAACAAGGTAACATCGAGAGTGACTGGAAAGCAAGGTGTCGCATCCGCAACGCCGCGCATTAGCACCGTTCCACCTGTGACCTTCGCCGATGTTGCAGGCATTGATGAAGTGCGGACCGAGTTAGAAGAGATCGTCCAATTCTTGCAAAGTCCTGAGCGTTTTAATAAACTCGGTGCTCGTATTCCGCGTGGCGCATTGCTGATAGGTCCTCCTGGAACGGGCAAGACGTTACTTGCTAAAGCGGTTGCTGGAGAAGCAGGTGTGCCTTTCTTTAGCATGAGTGCATCCGAGTTTGTTGAGATGTTTGTTGGGGTTGGAGCCAGTCGGGTGCGAGACCTGTTCAGCAAGGCACGACAAGTCGCGCCATGTGTGATCTTCATTGATGAACTTGATGCCGTTGGACGCAAGCGGTCTGTGCGTGTTGGTGGCAACGATGAGCGTGATCAGACGTTGAACCAACTGCTTGTTGAGTTGGATGGTTTTGATGCTCGTCAGGCTGTTGTCGTCCTTGCCGCCACTAACCGTGTTGATATCCTGGATAAGGCATTGCTTCGTCCGGGACGGTTTGATCGTCGTATCACTGTTTCTTTGCCTGACCGTACTGGTCGTGAAGCAATTCTCAAGGTGCATACGCGCATGACACCATTGCATGAGGACGTATCATTGCAACGCTTGGCACGTTTGACAACGGGCATGAGTGGTGCGGATTTAGCGAATCTTGTGAACGAGGCTTCCCTCTCCGCGGCTCGGCTTGATCTGGAACACGTTACACATGATTGCTTCGAGAATGCACTGGCACGCGTGCAATTGGGTGCCCTACGACCACTTGTAATGAGCGAGAAAGAGCGGCGTATCATTGCCTATCATGAGGGTGGACATGCTCTTGTGGCCTATCACTTGCCAGAGGCAGATACCGTGAACCGTGTCACCATCTTGCCTCGTGGTCAAAGTCTTGGTGTGACGCATTTCATCTCGGAAGAGGATCGTTATAACTATAGTCGTCACGCGCTTATGGCGAAAATAGCGGTTGGCCTCGGCGGTCGTGTTGCAGAGGAACTTACCTTTGGAGCAGACTATATCACAACGGGAGCCGAAAACGATCTTCAGGTTGTGACTGATCTTGCGCGACGGATGGTCACACGCTGGGGCATGAGTGAAGAAATTGGTGTTGTCTTCGCGGACTATCGTGCGGAAAATGACTCCTCGCTGAATATGCGTCGTCTCGACGCCGATGATGTTCCCTCCTATGCTCGCACGCTTGTCACTGATGCTTATGGGAATGTGCGTTTGAATAGCGATATTCCCGCACGGCGTCATACGTTCGCCATGTCTGCTCCCACTTCACAATCGCTCAATGGGACGACAATGAATGCGCTCATTGATACTGAGGTGCAGCGTATTCTCAACGAAGGTCGTGCTATGGCTCGTGCCATTCTCGCGGAACACAATGACCAACTTCTGTGTCTTGCTGATGCACTCATGGAACATGAGCAACTCGACCGTACACAATTTGAGGCTTTATTCGCTTAGTCGCTTAGGGAAGCTAGAAGAGGTACTAATCGTCATTCTGCAAGGGCGCCTGCAAGGGGAACGCCCCTCCCATACACGATGCGACACGTGTGTATGGGAGGGGCGTTCCCCTTGCAGAATGACGATTAGTACCTCTTCTAGCT
>CAXTWV010000163.1:0-9616 GCA_964248005.1 uncultured Ktedonobacteraceae bacterium
ACTGGATATGATTCCTGATTAAGAACTGCTATAGACATGGGTAGGACGAAATTGCACGCAATTTCGTCCTACCCATGTCTATAGCAGTTCTTAAAGCAAACGCATTGTGCGAGCACCCCAAAGGAGGACAAAACCTCCCTCTACTCTTTCAGACCAGTACCTGCGAAACCCTGAACGATCTGACGTTGGAAGAAGAGGAATGCAATCAGTGTAGGTAGACCACCAAGCACTGCCGTCGCCATGATCTGTGCATAGTGAATGCCGTAGGAGGTCTGTACCGTCGCGAGGCCAATCGGCAACGTCATCATGTCTGTGCTGGTGACGGCAATGAACGGCCAGACGAAGTTGTTCCAGGAGGCGACGAAGGCAAAGATAGCGACCGCCGCAATCGCAGGTTGCGAAAGAGGCATCCAGATTTGCCAGTAGACGCGCCATCGGCTAGCACCGTCCATGATGGCCGCTTCCTCCAGTTCGTGCGGTAAGCCGTCGAAGAATTGCTTGAAGATGAAGACTGCAACCGAGACAGCAATTTGCGGCAGAATGATGCCCCAGTACGAGTTGACCATGCCGAATGCTTGAATCACTGTAAACAGCGGAATGATCAGGATTGGGGCAGGCACCATGATACCTGCTAGGACGAGCCAGAAGGTCACATTTCTGCCGCGAAATGGGATGCGCGAGAAGGCAAAGGCTGCCATGCTCGCCAGCACGACGGTAAGAACCGTGATGACCACTGAGGTGAGAATGCTGTTCAGATACCAGCGTGGCAGTTCGCCAGCCTGGAGTACTTCGATAAATGCCTGAAGTGTGAAGTGCGTTGGAAGCCAGGAGACAGGAATCGTTGTCGTCTCTGTTTCGGGCTTGAAAGCAGTATCCACGGCCCAAAGCAAAGGGACGATCCAGAGAATCGCCAGAATGGTGAGGAGAACATAGACTGTTCCTTTACCGATTCTGTTGCTGCCCCTTTGGGCGGTATTGGTACGCGTCGCCTCTTGCGAATGAGCAATTGTTGCGCTCTGTGTTGCCATTAGCTATTCCTTCCTTGGCGCGATACAAACCAGAACTGGCTCAATGAGATAACCAGTATTAATGCGAAGAAGAGGTACGAGGTCGCCGATGCAAAGCCAACGCGGAAATTGGTGAAGCCAGAGTCGTAGATGTACTCAATGACCGGGCGCGTCGAATAGGCTGGACCACCACTTGTGAGCAGGTACGTCTGACCGAAGAGTTGGAGCGATGCGATGATCTGCAGAACTACGATGAGTAACGTCTGCCTGTTTAAAAGAGGAATGGTGATGTAGCGAACCTGACTCCACCAACTCGCACCATCGAGTGCCGAGGCTTCATATACTTCCTTCGAGAGTTGTTGCAGGCCCGCTAGGTAGAGCAGGAAGTTGAAACCCAGTGTCCACCAGATGGTGACGAGAACGATGGAAAGCATTGCCACACCTGGCTGAGTAAGCCAATTGACGCTGGGGAGACCGAGCGAGGTGAGTGCGCCGTTGAGTAGACCAAAGCCTGGCTCGAACATCCAACTCCAAATCAACGCCATGACGGTCACAGAGAGTGTGTATGGTGCGAAGAACGCTAGCCGAAAGATCCACTGCACGCGTTGGGAGATGCTGTTGACCATTAAGGAGAGCGCGAGCGACAGGATGACGAGAATGGGTGTGCTGATGACGGTAAACACAATGGTATTCCAGAGCGAACTCCAGAAATTGGGGTCGCGCAGTGCCTCTGCGTAGTTGCCGAAGCCAAGGAATTCATTTGTGCCGCTCCCAATCAGGCTCCAGTTGAAGAAACTCATACGTAGACCGAGGAGAATCGGCCAGAGCAGAAAGATCGTGTAGACAATTAGGAGTGGAAGAATAAAACTCCATCCAACGAGGTCAAGTCGCCAGCGCGTACTTCGCGCTGGACTTGCGTGAAGTGAAGGTGATGCAGCACGCGGTACCACCTGCTGTTGTATTGAGGTATCAGACATATGAATGCGTCCCTTTCATAAGCCAGGACAGAATAGTCCAGGCACTAACCGTTCACTGATCGTGGCAATGGTACGGGTTGATCGAGCAGGTGCTGGACCGAGGATTGAAAGATTTGCAAGGATTGGGGAACCGCCGTCTGTCCCGTGAGTGCTCCCTCGAAGGAGTTCTGTGCAGCAGTCTCGAACTGGGAACCAGCTCCACTGAACCAAGCAGCTGGATCAAGTACAGCCAGTGCTGCGTCTGCCGCGTAGTTGGACTGTGGCTGGAGTGCCTTATATTGCGCACTCTCCGCTACGGGCAGGTAGGCGGGGATATGACCACCCTTTGCCCAAGTCAAGCTCTGCTTGAGCATTCCTGCGATGAATTGGTAAGTTGCAGCCTTCGTCTCCTGATCAGGTGTCGCACCACGCGGTATGATGAATGCATGTGAGTCGGCCCAGGTCTGCTGACCACCAAAGATATTTGGGAAGGGGACCACATTGAAGTTCATTGTTCCCTCGAACGTGGGTACTTCCCATTCGCCATTCCAGTGGAAGCCTGCCTTCCCGCCGCCGAAGAGAGCAACAGAGCCTGCGTAGTCGATGTTCGGATTAGCGACCTTGCTCTTGAGCGTCAGGTCCGACATGAAGGTGAGTGCTTGCTCCGCGTGCGCCTCGTTCAGGGTAAACTGCGTACCGTCGGGCGAGAGTACATCGCCACCAAGCTGTTTATACAATCCGTTGAAGAGACGCCAGACGGTCGTGTCCTGCACGGCAAGGGACAGTCCAGCGTTGCCTGTGACTTTCTGTGTGCGCTGGAACGCATCCGTGAATTCTTGAGGACCTTGGAGAGGCTTCAATTTGTTGCCGCTGTCGAGTAGACCAGCTTTGCGGCATATATCAATATTGTAGTACATGACGAATGGATGCGTGTCCAGAGCTAGCGCGTAGAGCTTGCCGTTGAATTGTCCACGCTTCCAGACAGGTGGGAGGTAATCGCTCTCGGTGATGCCATACTGGGCTAGAAATGGGATATCAATTGGCTCCAGGATATCGGCAGCGGCATAGGTGTGAAGACGCGACAGGTGAGTGATAGCAGCGTTTGGCGGACTGCCTCCAACCACCGACATCGCTAGTTTCGTGTAGTAGGGCGATCCCCATGCGAGAGTGATCGCTTTGAAGTTGCTAGCGGGATTCTGCTGCTGAAATGCTTGTTCCATATCGACCATACGCGCACCATCACCACCGCCGAAGAGGTTCCAAAAGGTGATCGGACTACTACTACTGCCAGGTGAGCCGCACGAGGCAAGCGTGCCACCCGCAAGTCCCATGAGTCCTAGCATTGCTGTGCTTTGTAAAAAGCGTCGCCTGCCAAATACGTTTTCAGGTTGCTGAAGCATCAAGTCCTCCTCTTTGAGATTTGAGATACTATCGAGAACGCACTACAGTGGTCGCACTTCGTTGTACGTACTACTAAACACGTCGGCAATGCGCAAATACATGACCTTCTATAGAATAAGGAGAGTGTGGAAGAGCCTTGCAATACCCCTTCAAAAGAGAAGCAAGGAGTCGCTCATCGCCTACTCGAAGAGGTTGAGCAGTCATCCTACTGCTAAGACATGCTGCTACGCTTGTCACAAAGAGTTTCATGGTATGACCTCCGTTGTGTCACCTGCGAAGAGAGGAATTTCTTGCACCTTCTGCATTTGGCGAATCACATCACCGGGCACTGCTGCTGAGGACCGACTGGTAATCTGATGTACATCGACCGGATCGAGCTTTGGTTCACGCTCTGCGGTCAGCAAACCATTCGTTTCCTGACCGGTGTCAGTTAATTGCGTATAGCAAAAGCCAGCGATGGCTGGACTGTCCAGGATAGCATCGACGAGTTCGCGGTATTTCGCAAGGAAGGCTTCGCTGCTGGTGACGGTGCCGTAGCCGTGCCAAGGTTCGCCATGTTGAGGAGAATAACTGATGCCTCCGAACTCGGTCAGCATAATTGGCTCATATGTGCGCTGAGAGCCAGGAAGTGCCAGTGTGCGGTAATGCGGTTGTACCTCCTGTAGCGTGCGTTCAACAGCTTCAGTTGTTCCATAGCGCTCCCGCAGAATGGTTCCTTCAAAGGAGTAGTCGTGGATGCTATAGATATCGCTGATGACGTGCTCCCAGCCATCGTTGCCGATGACGGGACGTGTTGGATCGAGTGATTTGGTAAGGTGGTAGAGGGCCTGCACATAGTGACGCTGAGTTGGGTTATACGCCACATCGGGTATGCCCCAGCTTTCGTTCAGTGGAACCCATACCACAATGCAGGGATGGCTATAATCACGAGCAAGCACCTCCTGCCATTCGCGGACCAGACGCTCCACAGCAGTAGGAGAGTAAACATAGGCGTTCGCCATTTCTCCCCAGACCAGAAGGCCAAGGCGATCACACCAGTAGAGGAGGCGAGGGTCCTCGACCTTTTGATGAATGCGTATACCATTAAAACCGAGTGCTTTCGCTACTTCTACTTCGCGCCGCAATGCTTCATGAGTGGGAGCAGCAAGGTGCGACTCCGACCAGTACCCTTGCTCTAAAGCAAGACGCAGATAATAGGGGCGTCCATTCAGCAGGAAGCGTCCATCAGCGACACCAACGCTACGTAATCCCGCATAGCTTTGTACCTCGTCAACGATTTCATTTCCTGTAAGCAACGTAAGCGTTGCATCGATGAGGTTAGGAGACTCAGGGGACCAGAGCAACGTACTACTATTCATCATACCTATATGGTCAAATGCAATCTGTCGTTGCACCTCGTTTCCCTGTACCAAGTAGATATCATCTGCAAGCGTGACCCCATGCAAACTCAGGTGTACATGAAGGTGCAAAGAAAGCTCTTCCCGCCGTTGGAGGCTCACGGTAAAGCCGAGTAGTCCCGCATCAAGGTCAGGAGTCCAGCGCACCTGTGTAATATGTGTCGGGTCAACTGGTTCGAGCCAAACGGGTTGCCAAATACCTGTGGTACGATGATACCAGATATTATGCGGTTGCTCCTGCCAGTCCTGTTTGCCGCGAGGCTGTGTCAAGTCAAGCGGTTCATCTTCAGCACGGATAACAAGAACCTGATCTTCATCCGAATGCAGTGCCATGGTGATGTCCGCGCGAAAGGGAGTCTGTCCACCCTCATGTGTTGCAACCAAATACCCATTGACCCATACCTGCGCCCGATAATCGACCGCGCCGCAGTGCAGAAAGAGCCGCTTCCCTGCATCTACCGAGGAAACGTGAAACGTGCGTCGATACCAGACGATAGGATGAAAGCCGATATCGCCAACGCCACTTGCAGGTGATTCAGGTGGAAAGGGAACTTGAATGGTACGCGTATAGACATCTGCACACGTCTGCCAGGACTCATCAAGACCTCGTCTCTCGTCGTCATAGGCAAATCCCCAGGCACCTCCGAGATCAATCCATCGGCTACGCGTAAGTTGAGGGCGTGGATGAATGGTGTTTTTCTTCTCGTGAAAGCTATCCTGTCCTAGTAATACCATTTGGCGCTCCTAAAATAATTGCGGCGTGGCGAAGCAAATTACAGCAGGGAGGAGTAGATCACTCATTCTTGCCAAATAGAGCCGTTTCTCGCCGATTTCATTGCCATTTTAAGAATGATTGAGTTACCGAGAAGCATGTTACACTAGGTTCAACGTTGAACCTAGTGTAACATGCTTCTCGGTAATCTGTCAAGGGCACGAATTTTGTCTCTACTTCGGGTGAGTAGCTAATTTGACACATGCTGGCTAGAGGTACTATTATGATAAAGCGTGAAAAGGATGAGGCAGAAGAGGATAAAGAGTCTCTCCCAAAAAGAATGGACGAGAATGACAGTACATCTCAAAGATATTGCGGCATATACAGGTTTTTCTGCGAAAACTGTCTCGAACGTTATCAATGGTAATTATGCGCGTGTCAGCGCAAAAACACGCGTGGAGATACTTGAAGCGATAGAAAAGCTAAGCTATCAGCCTGATATAGCTGCGCGTTACTTACGTAAGGCCCATGTTGGTGTGATCGCACTTGCTATTCCTTATCTTGCGAATCCTTATTTCGCGGAGGTAGCGAACGAGATCACTGCAGTTGCCGCTGAGCACTCATATACTGTTCTGCTCGATTGCACTCAAGGGAAACGGGAAAACGAACTGCTGCTGGTCAAAGGGTTGCGTCCGCATCTCATTGATGGCCTCATATTAGATGCCCAATCCCTGACGACCGAAGATCTTCAGCCAGAGGAGATCAAGAAGCCTATTGTGCTGCTCGGCGAGCGTTTCTTTGGGTCTCCATACGATCATGTAATCATTGATAATGTAGCAGCAGCGCACTTGGCAACCGATCATCTACTGAGCCTGGGAAGACAGCGGATTGCGGCAATCGGTATATTAGAACGCTCGCGTAGTGAGGCACCAGCTCTACGCTTGCAAGGTTTTTTACAGGCATTGAGGGAAGCTGGACAGGAGATAGACCCAGCTTTGTTGGTCCCTGTGGACTTATGGAGCAGAGCGGGGGGGGCGGAGGCGATGCGCTACCTGCTCTCGCTCAAACATCCTCCCGATGCTGTTTTTTGCTTCAACGACTTGCTGGCATTGGGTGCAATGTCTACGCTCCATGAGGCGGGCCTGCGCATCCCTAGAGACGTAGCAGTCGTAGGTGTTGATGATATCGAGGATGGATGTTACGCCACTCCCACGCTCACAACCATTGCCCCCGACAAAGAGGAGATGAGCCGCCTAGCTGTGACATTGCTCCTAGGGCGGATTAAAGGGACGCGTCAACAGCCACCAGAGCGCATCGCTGTACCCTTTCATCTGCGTGTACGCAAAAGTACGATATGAAGTCCCTGGAAAGAGAGAAGGAGAACTCCTAAAAACGGGTTGACGCGTGAGCGGGCCTAGAACCCCCCAGAAAAGGACGTATGCTAGGCCCTCAACACAGGCTTGAACCAGGACTGCGTATATCTCGTTAACTAGAAAAAGCGCGTGCGAGCGCATCTAACTGGTCACGTACAAACGCCTGTGAGACCTTCGCACTAGCCATCATATTGAAGCCATGGAAAGCTCCAGGATAGACATGCAATTCGGTAGGCACGCCTGCTCGGATGAGCCGACGGGCATACTCCATATCCTCCTCTAGGAACAGATCAAGAGTGCCAACACTGATAAAGGCCGGGGCAAGCCCCTCCAAATGATCAGCACGAGCAGCAGCGGCATAAGGCGAGACGCCTGAACTCCCTGGTTCTTGGCCCAGGAGTGCTGCCCATCCAAAACGGTTTGCGTCAGGTGTCCAGATATACTCTCCGGTGTAGGGATGAGGCTCCGTTGAGGTCACTGTCCGATCATCGAGCATTGGATAGATCAGGAGTTGGAAGGCTAGAGGCACTTCGCCACGATCACGCGTAAGTAGTGCTAATCCAGCCGTCAATCCGCCTCCTGCACTGGCACCACCGATAGCAATCCGAGTCGTATCTACGCCGAGTTCCTCGGCATGAGAGTGTAGCCACTTTAACGCGGCATAACAATCCTCGACCGGGCCTGGATGCGGGGTCTCAGGTGCAAGGCGGTAGTCTACCGAGACCGCGACACACCCAATCGTTGAGACGATGCTCTTCACTCCAAGGTCCTCCTGGTCGGCAGAGCCAATGACATAGCCGCCTCCATGAATCCAGAGTAATGCTGGGAGCGACGTTGAATGTGGAGTTGGTCGATACACGAGTACACGCACATCAGGTGCTCCCTGAGGGCCGGGGACGATCTGCTCGTGTACGGAAATCGCTGAAAAATCAGGCAGGTCCCTGGGTGTTTGAGTCATCGTCTCATCGAAAGAGGTTCGTATGAGTGCCAGTGACTCTGGTGTGAACGTTAACGCTGGAAACATGTCAAGCATCGCAACAAGTTCTGGATCAACAAGATGTCTGGTGGTCATCGCTTTCTCCTTGTTTGCAAAAAGGCAAGAGCAAGACGCAATTACGTGCGATTTCGCCGTGCTCTTATTCACGACACTCTTTAACGTAGATGCTCTTTCAAGAAATTGATGGCGAGAGGCCATGCTTCAGATGCGGCCTGCTCATTGCCTGTACCATGTACTGGATTGATAAAGGCGTGTCCTGCATCGTATACCTTCACAGTGATATCTTTGCCTGCGTCTTTATACATCTGCTCAATTTTTTGTCGTTGCTCTGCGGAAACGCTATCATCCCTGCTACCATAAATCGCTAACACAGGAGCATTTATCTTTGCCACTTCTTCTGGTGTGGGATCATAGCCTGCACCATAGAAGGGGACAACCGCGCCGAGGTCTGCATAGCGTGATGCAACGGTATAGGTCATGAAGCCACCGACGCAGAAACCAATGAGACCAAGTCTCTTTGGGTCAACATTTGGCATGGCTTTGACGGTTTCAAGCGCACCGATAATCTCGTTAGCGGCCTTATCAACATTGCCTCTAATCATCATTATCATCTTCTGAGCGTCATCCGGCTCAGTAGCAACCTTGCCATGATAGAGGTCTGGAACCGCAACGACAAACCCTTGTGCCGCTAGCTTTTGGGCAAGATCGAGAATGTGTGGCTCGATACCGTACCATTCCTGGATAAGAACCAAACCGGGGTGTGATGCATTATCATCAGGCTGAGCCACAAATGCATAAGCTCCATCACCATTGACGTGTAAATCAACCTTCGATGTACGTACTACTGACATGTTCTCTTCTACTCCTTGCAAGAAACGCAACTATTTATGCTGCAAAGGCAACACTGGCATTATATCTCACAGTTCCGCAATGTCCTATACTTTTGTAGCTTTGTATGTTTCCTACACTTTATTCCACTCGCCAGCAGACCATTCTGCATGTGGCATCCCGCTTGCAAGCGTGACATCAATAAACTTCTCAATATCGAAAGGCACACGAAATAACTCGACGTGCAAGTCATTGTGTGTCGTATCAAGAATAGCATATTCCGCCCACGGAGCGTTACGCACCTTCTCAAGTGGCGCGAAGCGATCTATTGACGCGCCAACACTTCCCGGATTCAGCACAAGAATATCTTTGTAACGTCGAAACATTTGCATGTGCGTGTGTCCACCGACCATTATATCAGCCTGAAACCCTGCGAATGCCTCTTCTAAGACCTCATCTGGAGTTGTCGGAAGCAAGAGTTCTCTAAATGAGCGTGGTGAGCCGTGATAGGCCAGGAGAACTTTGTTGTGTGGCAAGACGTGTGTCAGTGTAGGCTGAAACGTCTGAATGTATGCTTTATGTGCGTCTGTAAGTTGTTGAGCGCACCACACGTCGATATCGTGCGTCTTCTGAGAATACACAGTATCGTATTGCTTGGGCTGAATGGTTAGCTGTTTTGCATCCGTGTTACCCATCACGACAGGACATCCAAGTCGTTGTAACCGTTCTATAACCTCTACGGCTTGAGGCCCGCCTGCGGCAACATCACCCAGACAGAGAATTGTGTTGATGTTCCGTTGTGCAATTGCTGCTAGGACTGTTTCTAACGCGACAAGGTTGCCGTGAATATCCGAGATGAGAGCGAGACGCATGAATACATCCTTTTTTCGTGAGAAAATCAACAATGCCTTTGATTATTATCATATGTATGGTGTCTTTTCGTCT
>CAXTWV010000163.1:9716-10981 GCA_964248005.1 uncultured Ktedonobacteraceae bacterium
AAGCAACAACAAAAGGAGCTTATACCATGGCTGTGTCTCATGTCGTAGAGGACGAAAAGGCACTTATAGAGGCGATTCGAGAGTTGGCGCAGGAGCGTGTGGCTCCACGTGCTGCAGAGATTGACCGCACAGGCGAGTATCCATGGGATATGAAGGAACTCTTGGCCCAACAGGATATCCTGGCGATGCCGTTTCCTGTTGAGTATGGTGGTATTGGCGCGAGTGAGTTGTCAATTGTGATGGCGATTGAAGAGCTTTCGCGTTGTTGTGCGACAACAGGTTTAATATTAGCAGTACAACAACTTGGGTCAACGCCGATTCTGCTGGCTGGTACTGATGAGCAGAAGCGTAAATACTTTCCTAAATTGGCAAGCGGCGAATGGTTGGCAGCCTATGGTCTGACCGAATCCGACTCTGGTTCGGATGCAGCAGCGATGCGAACGATGGCGGTACGCAAGGGCGATAAATATATCCTCAATGGCTCGAAACGCTTTATTACCAATGGTGGTCTGGCACAGGTAAATTCTGTGATGGCAATTACCGATCCCACACAGGGAACGCGTGGTATTAGTGCCTTTATCGTTGAACGCGACTACCCTGGCTTCTCCGTCGGGCGTATCGAAGACAAGATGGGTATCAAAGGCTCACAAACGGCTGAACTCATCTTCACTGATTGCGAAGTTCCTGCAGAAAACCTACTGGGACGAGAGGGCGATGGCTTCAAGATCGCGATGGGAACACTTGACCGCACGCGTCCTGGGATTGGAGCACAAGCACTAGGTATTGCGCAAGGAGCACTTGACCTTGCCGTTGCATATGCGAAGCAACGTGTGCAGTTCGATAAGCCAATCGCTGAATTTCAGGGTATCCAATTTATGTTAGCTGACATGGCAACAAAGGTTGAGGCGTCACGTCTGCTGATTTATAATGTTGCTGAAATGATTGATCGTGGCGAGAAGAATTTCAGTCAGTACTCGTCGATGGCGAAAATGTTTGCCTCGGATAGTGCAATGGAGGTTACAAACGACGCCATACAGGTGCTCGGTGGCTATGGTTATATGAAAGAGTATCCTGCGGAGCGTATGATGCGGGACGCCAAGATCACACAGATTTATGAAGGTACAAACCAGATACAGCGCCTGGTTATCGCACGTGCCTTGTTGACAGCGCACTAGAATTGGAAACACACGGACGCCCACAAGGGCGTCCCTACTATATCTTGTCGCACGCTACGCATGCCGCGTATGGTAGGGACGCCCCTTGTG
>CAXTWV010000164.1:0-10979 GCA_964248005.1 uncultured Ktedonobacteraceae bacterium
CAGATAACATTCTTGGTCGCAAGATATTCGTCGCCGATCATGACGCCATCCTGACGAACCTCTTTTACATGCACGCCCGTCTTGATCTCCACTCCGCTCTGTTGCAACTTCTTACTTGCCTTTTTTGCTAGCGATATCGGGAAGCTAGGCAAAATTCTTTTTGGCCCCTGTACCAGTACAATACGAGTCATACTTGGATCAATATGACGGAAGTCGCCCTTGAGTGACTGATGTGCAAGTTCAGCGATGGCACCTGCTAGCTCAACGCCTGTTGGACCACCTCCAACCAGTACAAATGTCAACAACGCCCGACGTTTCTGCTCATCCGGCTCTCGTTCCGCAGCTTCAAACGCGGATAAGACAGTCCGTCGGACCGTCAAAGCGTCATTCACAGACTTCAAGCCAGGAGCTATTTGCTGCCATTCTGGATGACCAAAGTAGTTACTTGTTGCCCCCGTTGCCAGGATGAGGTAATCGTAATGCAGCACTTGCTGATCTTCCATGACCACCTGTTGCTTTTGTACATCTACCCCTGTCACCTCTGCCATCAAGACGCCCGTGTTCCGTTGCCCTTCGAGAATAGCGCGAATGGGGCTTGCGATATCAGCAGGAGAGAGACCTGCTGTCGCAACTTGATAAAGCATCGGTTGAAAGAGATGGAAATTGTTGCGGTCGATAATTGTTACCTCGACAGGCTGCTTTCCCAGTTCTTTCGCCGCCCGAAGACCACCAAAGCCGCCTCCGACAATAACCACATGCGGTGCTGTCGTTGTCTTCTGATGTATGTTTTCAGCTGGCGTAGACGTGCTATCTTGTTGTGTTTTACTATCCATATCCCTGTTCTTTCCTTTTGCTTTAATCATACAAACTTTGAGAAGTTGGGTGCGCGTGGCCCCGATGAGTATTAATTGCCTTATCCAAGTGATAGCAGGCAGTAAAGAGCGCAAGATGAGTGAATGCCTGAGGAAAGTTGCCAAGTGCCTCACCTGTTGGACTCATTTCCTCTGCAAAGAGACCGGCGTGGTTACTGTATGAAAGCAATTTTTCTAACCTCAAACGTGCCTCATCGAGCCGACCCGCGCGTGCAAGGTCTTCTACCAGCCAGAAGCTACAGGCACTGAAGGTTCCTTCCTGACCACTCATCCCATCACTGGCTGCTCCCTGGCTGTAGCGACGTACTAGAGCGCCCACGCCCAACTCTTGCTGAATACGCTGCATGGTGGAAAGCATACGTGGTTTAGCATAGCCGACAGTCTTCCCTTACTCTCAACGAGCGCAAAGAAGGCAGCACAACATATTGTGCGAGCTACGCAAAGACGTAGCGCAGAGATCACACTTACATTCCCTGCAAAAATGCTCGCACTTGTACATGGTAACTTTCCTCAACTGACTATCAATTTGCTCAGCATTGTCAACCGTTTCTTACCAAAAGCGGGGCAAGCTGAGGGTTTTGATAGAAGTACAGGCAAGGAAAGCAAAACATCTCTTTCGCAGTCATTCCTGACAACGTTGGGACAAAAGGCCGCTCAGACATATAACGAAGATGCCTCTAAGTCCTAATGTAAACGTAGTCACGAAAATGTAGGGAAGACCGCAAGGGTCTTCCCTATATTTTCGTGACTACGAATACTCCTTATCCTTCTGCTTTCTCTGCTGCTTCTCCGTGTTGGACAATATCTCCATCTTGAAACAAGATGTTTTGCAACGCTATTTTCCATTCGGACTTTTGACGTAACAGAAATTCGAGGTCCATGCCGAAGTGTTTGAACTCTTCTTTTTGGGCATCCACCATAATGGCCCGCGCCTGAGCGTTTTGCTCAACAGATATACGCTGCTCATACCAGTTGATCGCCTCAGCCTCCTCCGACAGTGAAGCAATCATACGCGCAAATGTGCGTGTCTCTTGCGAAAGTTCGTTGGCAGGCTCGTGATATTGTTCAAATCCCATAAAAATATCTCCTCTTTTTGTTCTCGTTTCGTGTGAGACTCTTGTAATACTAACATAATTAGCAAGTCTATGCGCAAAGCAACGTCGCGAGTGAGAAGCTTCTTGACATGCCTTCTTACTTTTTGGTATATTTGTATCGTAAGACGATATTAAAATAAAGATGAATAACGAAGAGGGAACCTTGAGAATTTCAATTCAATACAAAAAACACAACATGTTCATTGCATGAGAAAAGAGGGGTCGGAAGTATGTTATCCGTTTTATGGAAACGATTTGTTCATTCGTTCAAAAACCTGGGAAACAATGAAGCACTGGGAAAACTTGGTGATTTTACGGCACATCCCCGTATGGTACTCGTTTCCTTACTTGCACTAGGAATCGGTGTGATTAGTGCATGTGTTGCACTCATTCTGCTTCGGTTGATTGGTCTTTTTACTAATCTTTTCTTCTTTCAGCACTGGAGTACTGCTCTTGTTTCCCCCGCTGGTAATAAGCTTGGTCTCTTTGAAGTCCTTGTTCCTGTCATCGGTGCCCTCATTATTGGTGTCATGGCGCGGTATGGTTCCGAGCGTATTCGAGGACATGGCATTCCTGAAGCTATTGAAGCGATACTGATCAATGGGAGCCGTATCGAACCCAAGGTTGCTCTGCTTAAACCTATCTCCTCTGCTATCTCGATAGGCTCTGGTGGCCCCTTTGGTGCGGAAGGTCCAATTATTATGACGGGGGGAGCCATTGGTTCGCTGATTGCTCAGTTCTTTCATCTCACGAGTGCTGAGCGTAAGATATTGCTGGTCGCGGGTGCAGCGGGGGGAATGTCGGCAACATTTGACTCACCTATTGCCGCCGTTTTGCTGGCAGTCGAACTCTTGCTCTTCGAGTGGAAGCCGCGTAGCCTTGTCCCCGTTGCTCTAGCAAGTGCGGTTGCGGCAATTATCCGCTATTATATTCTTGGACCAGGACCACTCTTTCCTACCCCACCGCATGCTGCGTTTATCGGAGTGGGAGGATTTCTTGGCTGCGTCCTGGTGGGACTACTCGCTGGTGCGCTTTCAGCTCTTCTTACGATAGCAGTGTATGCAAGCGAAGATGCCTTTCACCTCTTACCCATTCACTGGATGTGGTGGCCTGCTATTGGCGGCCTTGTCATAGGTATTGGTGGCTTGCTTTTTCCGCAGGCTCTTGGTGTTGGGTATGACGTGATTGGAAATTTGCTCCAGGGCAATGGCACCACTGGCTTGATACTCGGAATCCTTGTAGTCAAATCAATTATCTGGTCTGTCTCGCTTGGCTCAGGAACATCAGGGGGCGTTCTCGCTCCTCTCCTCATGATGGGCGGCGCTCTTGGCGGACTGGAAACACTGTTTTTGCCCAATGAAGGCGCAGGTTTCTGGCCGCTCATCAGTATGGCTGCTGTTCTCGGTGGGACGATGCGTTCGCCATTCACCGCTATTATCTTCGCGCTCGAATTGACACATGATGTGAACGCGCTCTTGCCACTACTGATCGCTGTTGTCGTTGCTCACGGTTTCACCGTTCTAGTGATGCGTCGCTCCATTCTGACCGAGAAGGTGAGTCGGCGTGGCTATCATCTCAGTCGAGAGTATGCGACCGACCCATTGGAGATTTTGTTTGTGCGTGAGGTTATGCGTACAAATGTTGTTGCGCTCTCGGAAACCACTGCACTCAAAGACCTGACACTCACGTTACAGGGCACACCCGATCAGAAACGTGTGCAGCACTTGTTCCCCATTATAGATGGAGATGAACACTTGCTTGGCGTGATAACGCGGAAAGACTTGCAGGAAGTGATGCAACACCGAGATACTCAGAGCGAAGACGAGCAACTGAACGCATTGGCCTGCGCCCACCCGATTGTTGCCTATCCAGATGAGCCGTTACGAGCTGTTGTATATCGCATGGCCGAGTCCGGTTTTACGCGCTTCCCTGTTGTTGAACGCGATAATCCGCGAAAACTGTTGGGTATTGTCTCGCTTGGTGATCTCCTCAAAGCAAGAGCACGCAACTTAGACGAAGAGCGTCAAAGGGAACGTGTTCTCCATCTGCGTCTGCTCTTGCCGCGCCGTACCCATGATGTAAGTCAAGTAAGCAAGTGATAGTTTCTTTCTCGATGCATCACTTTACGATGCTATTCTTCGTGTTCTTTTGGAGTTTGTAAAAGGAGTGTTTGTCTATTGGCTCAGATGACAATGGCGTCATCGATACCAACGGCGGTATCAATCACAAAAGGAGTATATCATGGACCGTATGGATTATACAGCAGGCTGTGAAATGTTACGGAAAGTCGGCTTTACCGCACGAGAGATTGAACAGTTAAGTAATTTGCGTAGCAGCTATACCGAACAAGAGATATATCGTATAACTGTAGCTCATCATTCCCCGAAGCATGAGAACTGGTTTAAGAGAGTAATATGCAAGCTAGTGGATATGTGCCAACCTCCTGCTTCTAAGGATATATACTGGATGTATGATCATTTTCTCTACTAGCCGGGAATGAGTACAATGTTTGTATTCGCGATAATAAAGCTATAGGAGGAGAAGCATGCAAGAAGAGATCATTTCGATGTCTGATTATCAGGCACTCGCGGAGTTTCGCTATCAAATTCGTCGCTTTCTCCGCTTTAGCGAGGAAGTGGCTTACACTTCTGATCTCGAACCACAACAACATCAATTGTTGCTTGCGATCAAGGGATTGCCAGAGGGAAGGAAAGCGACAGTAGGTGAACTCGCGGAGCGGCTTCAACTGAGGCATCATAGTACTGTTGAATTGATTGATCGGCTTGTGAAGCGAGGGCTTGTCGAGCGACATCGTGATGAGGAAGATCAGCGACGCGTCATTGTGAGCCTCATGCCACAAGGAGAGGAAGTATTACAGCAGCTTTCTCGTCATATGCTTACTGAACTGCGCTCGACAGGACCGGCTTTTGTTGATGCGCTCAATTCACTTTTTGTGAATGCAAATAAAGTCTAACGCTAATCAACTTCTTACTCAATTTTTACGCGGCATTCTGAATGTGATTAATAACACATATGGCTCGTCAACCGCCGCTAACCCTGATACTCCAATCATCGTGGTGAGCTACTCGTAATGGCTTAACGCCTTGTTCAATCGTCGAATTCCGCGAACTCCATCACGCTTCCCCCTTCTGCGAGAAAGCGTGATGGAGTTCGCGTATCCTATCTTTCGGAACCTGAACACAGCAATAAGGGACGCCGCTAAGAAAAACCGACGCCCCTTATTTTATCCTTCTAGTTTTCTTCCCTCAACAATCCGACCGCTGAACTCTCTCAATACAGGTTCAGGCATCTTCCCCTAATTCCAATGCCAAATACCCTGCGCTGACGATATCGTCTACGCTGATTCCTGCATACCGATAGAGGTCTGCTTGTGAACCGGATTGCCCAAAACGATCAACGCCGAGTGGAATAGTCGGGACTCCATATAGACTCCCAAGAAATGCTAGACTGTGTGCTGAGGCATCCTGAACTGTCACAATAGGTGCATGGCGTTCTTCCGGTAAGAACAGGCTTGCCAGATGACTCCGTTGCCTTGACACCATTGGGTTGTTGAGACGATGATGGCGTTCTTCGGTAAAAAGCGCGAAGAGTTTTTGCGGACTGGTGATGTGCAGGACGTTTGCTGCAATCCCCTCCGAAGCCAACTGGTGTGCCGCCTCAACTGCTTCTGGCACCATTGCACCCGTCGTTGCAATATGCACCACTTCAGAGGCTGTTGCCTCCGGCACGGCATCACGTCCCTCGACTAAGCGGTATCCTCCAGCAAGAATCTGCCGACGTAATTCCTCTTTTCCAAGACGCTGTACAGCTGGCTCTAGCACCTGTTGATCGAGCTTTTTTGTCGAGAGACGCAGGTAGGTCGAGCGTCCATGGATACGGTCGCAACATTCCCGTAACGCATCGAGCAGAATCCATTCCACCTCACACGCGAATGCTGGCTCATAATAGTTGAGTTCTGGAAGTTCAATGCCAAGCGAGGCAGTGACGGTCGATTGATGTGCTCCGCCTTCAGGACTGAGACTCACGCCAGAAGGGGTACCAGCAAAGATGAACTTTGCTCCACAGTAGAGTCCATAGATCAGCGCATCCAACCCCCGACAGACAAACGGGTCGTAGACCGTTCCAATGGGAAGAAGTTGCTGTCCACACAGTTCGTAGCTCATGCCCAGTTGCCCAAGCAACATGAACAAGTTCATCTCAGAAATGCCTAACTCAATATGCTGACCAGTAGGACTTGGCTGCCAGCGCAGGAGGCGTTGCGTCTCCTCCTGATAGTCGGGGTGCATGATTGGTGAGAAGACACCAACTTTACTGACCCAGGTACTTAGATGGGTCGAGACTGCGACATCTGGTGCCGCAGATACGATGCGCTCACCGAGAGAAGGAATATCCGCAAGTTTCGGTAACACACGACCAAATGCCTCTTGTGTCGAAAGCTTGCCCGGATAGGAGAGATCAATGCTAGGAGGAACCAATTCTGGGTCGAGTAGCGGATGACGTTGCTCGTTTCCACGCTGCAATCGCTCAGCCGCTTTTTGGCACCAACGGCCCTCTGGTGAGTCAGAGGGAAAGGCATCCCACTCACGCCCACTGGGAATGCCCAGTTCTTGCTGAAGGCGTGCCATCTGCTCAACACTCAGCAGCATCGAGTGGTTGAGTGCTTCCCCAGCAAAAGGCAATCCCCACCCTTTAATCGTATAGGCAAAGACAACCGTAGGTACCTCCTGGTGACTGTCAGCGAGGGAGAAGGCATGCAGTAAACTATTGAGGTCATGACCACCCAGATTGCTCAGGAGCTTGGGAAGTTGCTCGTCTGGTGTCTCACTTAGTGCAAGCGCGATGTCCTGATCTTCTGCACTATCGGGACCAAGCGGGTGGAGTAAACGAGTACGTATGTCAGCCCCACGTCGGCGTAGCAGGCTTTGGTACTCCTCATTGCTCATCTCGTCAATACGTCGTCGGAGTGCTTGTCCACCTGGACGCGCGAAGACATGCTGCAACTGTTGCCCGTATTTGGCCTCCAAGACTTGCCAGTTTGCGGCCTGAAACAGCCGTTTCAATTGCGTGGCACGAATACCAGGGACAACGCGGTCCAGGCTTTGTCGGTTCAAATCGACAATCAAAAGCACGTTTCCTAATCCTTGCAACGCTTCATCGAAGGCGGCCTCCCATACACTTCCCTCGTCGAGTTCCGCATCACCAATCACGGCGACAAAACGATGCGAAGTCACCCGACCGAAGTGGTTTTGTGCATAGCGATGAGCCACCGCCGCAAAAGCCGGAGCTACTGCACCTAGACCCACCGAACCGGTGCTAAAATCAACGGGATCAGGGTCTTTTGTCCGACTTGGATAGGCTTGGAGTCCCTTAAATTCACGAAGTGTACGCAGATACTGTTGATCTAAATTGCCCAGGAGGTATTGGATCGCATGGTACGCGGGTGAGGCGTGCGGTTTCACACTTACTCTATCACCTGCATCCAGATAATGAAAATACAAGGCTGTGAGGATGGAGACCATAGAGGCTGACGACGCCTGATGCCCTCCAACCTTGAGATCATCTGTGCTCGACCGTACATGATTGGCATGGTGAATCATGTACGTACAGAGCCAGAGTACGCGACGCTGAATAGCATCGAGCGTCTGATAGTCTTCAGGTGCTAACAATCGTGCATCGAGATTGCTTGTATCAGATAGTGTAGCTTCCTGCTTGTGTTGCATAGCTTCATACGTTTCGTTCGCCGCAGTCGAATAGGCATCCGTTGACATACGAATCGCTCCTTCAAAAATACCTAGATGTTCTTCAAAGAACGCTTTGTCTGCCTTCTCAGGCTTTCCCACCCTGTTCAAGCACGTTCTTGACATGCACGATAGTCTGTTGAATGTGGTGGCGCACAGCATTAGCGGCACGCACTGGATCGTTTGCCTGGCACGCGGCAAGAATAGCGCGATGTTCCCGGTCGAGTCGCTCTGCATCTCTGGGAACGTCGGCGGCTGCATAAAGATGGTTGTAGGCAATGGAGGCATTGCGCAATTCCTCAATCATTATGAGCAGTCGTGAACGTCCTGCAAGACTGTACAACCTCAAGTGGAATTGTTGATTGCGCTCAACATAGAGAGGTGCATCGCTAGTGATAAGCATCTCATCGAGGAGAGCAAGCAGTGGAGGAGCATCCTGGGTTTGGAAGCACATAGCAGCTTCCTCGGCGGCCATCATCTCCAGGGCCATACGAATTTTGTAATGCTCGATAAGGTCCTGAACGGTCGGTAAGAAAACCGTGACGCCTCGACGGGTATCGATCTGCACCAGGCCATCACTTTGCAATAGTCCAAATGCCTCACGAACTGGCGTCGTACTCACTCCAAAGCGTTGCGCGGTCTCAATCTGGGGCAACTTCGTCCCTGCTGGCAGTTGTCCTGTGATGATTTCGTGTCGCAGCGTCGCAGCGATTTGCTCAGCTATCGTAAGTTTGGTAAGGATGGGAGTTGTGTTGCTCTTTCCCGATGGTGTCGTCCCGTTCATACGCTCCGTTCTCTCCCTCTTGACAAATATCGTATGCATAGTGCATACTTTACTACATTATAGCATACTTTGTCTAGCTGGCACACAACGAGGTGAGCAAAATGAGCCAGAACACAGCAGCGAACGGTAATTCCTTTCCTTTAGGCCGCCCTGTAGTATTTCGTAACGCTACAGTGCTGACCATTGACCCTTCACTTGGGATGGTCGAGAGCGGCGATGTCCTCGTCGTCGATAAGCGCATCGCGGCTGTAGGACGACAACTCGTTGTGCCGGATGACGCAGTAGAGATCGACGCGACTGATGGCATTCTCATACCAGGGATGGTTGACACACACCGCCATATGTGGCAGACAGCACTCCGTGGGTTAGGTGCTGACTGGACTCTCTCGAACTACTTCCAATTCTGCTACCTGAACTGGGGCAAGATATTCCGTGCTGAAGATATTTATGCGGGAAACCTTCTTTCCGCGATTGAGGCTGTAGATGCTGGCGTCACCACATCGGTTGACTGGTCTCATGGCTTGCAAACGGCCGAATACGCCGATGCAGCAGCCGATGCGCTTGAAGCGGTTCCGGGTCGGTTCGTCCTCGCTTACGGCAACCTCCTCGGTGCTCCTTGGGAGTGGGCAAAGGCTCCTGAGTTCGCCGACTTCATTCGCCGTCGCATTGACGGACATGGGGATATGCTGCGTATGCAGATTGCCTTCGACGTTCCCGGCGACCCGGCCTTCCCTGAGAAGGCTGCGTTCGAGGTCGCACGTGACTTTAATCTGCCTGTGACGACACACACTGGCGTTTGGGGTGCTACCAATGATAATAGCATCCGTTTGATGTACGACCATGGATTCATGACTCCCTCTACCGTCTACGTGCATGCGGCAACATTATCCGATGATTCCTACCAGCGTATCGCAGCCACAGGTGGTCATGCATCAGTGTCTGCTGAGAGCGAGGATAGCGCAGGTCAAGGCTACCCTCCCACATGGCAACTCCGCCGTCATAACATCCCGGTTTCCCTATCAATGGACACTAGTATATGGTGGAGTGCAGACCTGTTCTCCGCGATGCGTGCCACACTCAACGCGGACCGTGCTCGTGAGCACTTGGAAGCGCATAAGCGCAACGAAACCATCGTACTCAATCAGCTACGTGCTGAGCAGGTTGTCAACTGGGCAACGCTCGGCGGTGCTCAAGCGTTGGGGATGGACAGCTTCATTGGGAGCATCACCCCTGGCAAAAAGGCTGATCTCGTCCTGATTAAAAACGACCAGTCTCCGGTGATGTTCCCACTGCTACATCCTTATGGGCATGTCGTGTTTCAAGCCGGGCGTGGAGATGTGCATACGGTGATGGTGGATGGCAATGTCGTTAAGTACGACCACCGTCTCCTCGGTATTGACCTCAATAGCGTCAAGCAAGCTGTCGGGAAGACGGTTGAGTACGCGAAGTCCAAATTAGGCGAGCAAGCCTGGAACGAGGGGATGAATCCTGAGAAGGCAGAAGCTGAGCGGATCGACAATCCGTACAAGTACTCCGACCGAGAACCGGACCAAGCGTCACAGAAACAGGCAAGCCAGGAAGCGTGAGTAATGCCTTTATATGACACTCTCCAGCAAGTAACTGTACGGTGAAACCTTTACGTCAAAATTGTTTAATCTGGGTCATCAGTCCAAACAACTAACGATACGCTCTCAGTCTCTTATCACAGGGGTAGGACACATCGAAGATACCTACCCTTGACTGACCAAACAGTACCAGAGAAAGGGAATTCCATCATGATCGAGCAAATGACGACGGCAGAAACCTCTCCAGGCACACAGCAACTCGTCGAGCGTGCCAAAGCACTACGCCCACTCTTACAGAAGAATGCAGCCAAGACGGAGGAAGATCGTCGGGTTGCGGAGGAGAATATTCAAGCTATCGCCGATGCTGGCCTCTTTCGGATCATGGTCCCCCGACGCTACGGTGGCTATGAAGTGAATATTCGCACGAAGCTTGAGGTATCTGCTGCGCTTGCCGAGGGATGTGGGTCCACAGCTTGGGCAGTAACATTGATTAACGTCTGTAACTGGTTCACGTCGCTCTATCCTCAGCAGGCACAAGACGAAGTATTTGGAGCGGACCCGAACGCACGCGTGGCTGGCGTCTTTGCTCCTTCCTCCAAGACACGACGCGTAGATGGTGGCTTGATCGTGACCGGAAAATGGTACTATTCTTCCGGCTCTCTGCACGCCACCTGGGGACTCGTCGGTGTCCCGGTTGTCAACGAGGCAGGAGTACAGGTGGATCAGGGATTGGCACTCATTCCAATGGAGCAACTTTCCATCGAAGATACATGGTATGTCACCGGTATGAAGGGAACTGGTAGCAATGCACTCGTCGCCAACGAGGTGTTTGTTCCTGATTATCGCATCTTATCTCTGCCTCGTGCCATTGAGGGTGACTATCCAACCGAACACAAAGAGGAAGC
>CAXTWV010000165.1:0-10949 GCA_964248005.1 uncultured Ktedonobacteraceae bacterium
GTGTTGAAGATAGACGAAAGAAATAACCGATGGGAAGCAAAGAACCGATTGTGCGACCGCACAATCGGTTCTTTGCTTCCCATCGGTTATTTATAACTTTGAAGGTGCTGATAAATAAACTGCCCCATTGCTTGTGCTGGAGTACCGTTATAATTTTGAATCAGGCGTGGATAGCCACATGTATCACCTTGCATCGTCCATGACCATGCAACCCAGCCTATCTGGTGTGCATCGTAGTACGTGAGGAGTTTACTCATGTAACTTGTGCCACAATCATATTCGCCGCTTTCCGCAGAAATCACAGGATACGTTGTGCTCACGTTTCCGAATGCATTATCCCATACCTGCGGTTGCTTGTCACTATAGGGATAGGGATGCGTGTCATAGACGATGTTCGTCCCTTTGAGCGCATAGTGAGCAAGCTGGCTGAGATCGAATCCCCAATTCATGCCACCAACAATTGCGAGATTTCTGGCACCAGTCTTGCGTACTGTATTAAGAAGGGCCTGTAAGCCAACACTCTGATACGTTTCTGCTTTAGAGCAATGACAGTCATCGGAATACACTGTATCGTTCGTCATAGTGCATGGTCCGTTCCAGCATGACCATTGTGCAGGATGTGGCTCGTTAAATAGCTCAAACTGCACATTCGTATAGCCTTTGTAGGCCGTCGCAACTTGTTGCCAAAATGTAACGCTATCCATATCTGGCATGGCCCATGCTCCACCGCCGGCCAGTGATTGTCCGCCCGCGTCTGACCATTGCAGGTCAAGCATGACGTTAAGATGAAGTGCTGTCAATGCATCAACGGTTTGTTTGACTAACTGATGGTACTGGGTGGCAGGACATTGTGTGGATGGTTGTCCGTGAAGCCAGAAGCCTTCTGATAGAGGTAAACGGACGGCATTCGCACCCCAATAAGTTGCTGTTTTGGTTGAGGTGCCTGATCCCATGTAGGCAAGCTCCTTTGGAGTAAAATGCCCATCACCCCAACAGCTATATTCTAAGTCGTCGCGTCCAACGCCATGAAAATAGTAGCGTTTGCCATCCACACCAAAAATAGCGTTGCCCTTCACTATATATGGACCCATTGCTTTTGTCTGACGTGGTATAGGTGTCGTTTTTGCTGGTGATGCTATTGCCCAGGTTAAACGTATCGGACTTATCCAAATGACACTCATTACAATACATAACACTATAAAACTGCTGAGGCCAAAAACTTTCAAAGAACGCATTATTCATTCCTTACATACATATTTTTTACACTTGTTAATCCCTTAAATAAACGCGCCTTTGAGCGAATCGTGTATATTGCAGACTTCTGGGAAAATTCTTGCAGTTTTCCTGCTTGGATAAACATTCAACCGTTTCGTTCGTATAATGTAGATAGCTGAACTGTTTTATAACGTGGTAATGAAAAGGGGCGAATATATGCAACTCATAGCTGCTCTCATTTTATGTGGTATCCTGCTTGTTATCCTGGGTGCTGCCCTCTACTTCGCGAATCATCAGACGCCTAACCAGCATCCGTATGGCTCGTGGTCCAATGTCTTAGGTCCGCGCTTTAACGGCACCACTATGGATGTACGAGAGAATTTAGAAAAAGAGATTTCCGCAGGCCAACATCAGGCTAGTGTGGGACGACGGACCTCTAGGCGTAAGCGGAGTAAGAAACGGTAGGAGTTGGGACCTGGGCCTCCCTTGCCTTTCAGTAGTAGGCTTTATAAGGTATGAAACGTCTGTAGGAGCCATAATTCATTACGCCCTGTTCCCAGCGTAAATGTTACAGAACATGAGAATGCTGACATTAACGCCCATGTTTGGCTGGTCTATCGCTTCCAGGGCGTAATGAATTATGGCCCCTACATCTCTACTGCATCCCGCTTTCTATTCTTTTAATTGCTCTCCCTCAAAAAAATATCGTGACAATATGCCCCACTTGGTGTATAATAGCGGACTTAGAGATGGTAGCGATTTTCTATCCCATTGCACGAACACAGAGATGCTAAGAGAGGCTTGCGCATGACTCCGACAACAACGATTGCACGCGGAAAATATCATATTTGGACAGTTGGCTGTCAGATGAATCAGGCGGATTCACAGCGTGTACAGACACTGCTCGACGACCTTGGCTGGGAAGAAGCAAGTATGGAGCAGGCGAATCTCGTGGTTCTCAACACTTGTAGCGTGCGACAGGCACCGGAAGAGAAGGCTCACAACCTACTGGCAAAACTTCGGCACGCAAAAGAAGAGCGTAGCGATCTTCTCGTAACTCTGATGGGATGTATGATCGGCAATCAGAAAACTATCGACGAACTCAGCAAACGCTACCCACATGTTGACCTCTTCATGAAGGTCGAGCAAGCCGATATCTTGCCTCATTTTCTTGAGGAGCGTTGGACACCCATCTCTGGTGCGGGCTGTTTGGATATCGAATATGCCCCTGATAATGACCTACCTCTCTCAAACGACTCTACTTTGCCCACGTTCGCAACATCGTTCGAGAGAGGTGGTAAGCGGAGTGTGCTGCCGATGGCGATCACACCGAAGCCAGGAGAGCGTATCGCGCACTATCCGACGAAGATTGAACCTTCTCAAGCCAGTGTAACTGCATGGCTGCCAATTGTGCTAGGCTGTAACAAGGTGTGTACGTATTGTATAGTGCCATACCGCCGTGGGCGTGAACGTAGCCGTCCGATTGACGAGCTGATTATTGAGGCGCGTTCCCTTGTCAGAAAAGGCGCGAAAGAAGTGACTTTGCTTGGCCAGACCGTCGAGTCGTATGGTCTGGACTTGCCCGATAAACCTAATCTTGCCGATTTAATGACCGACCTGAGCGAGATTGATGGTTTGGAGCGTATTCGCTTTATGACCTCGTATCCACGCTATATGACCGATAGCATGATAGAGCGTATGGCACACCTGCCAAAGGTATGTGAGCACCTCAATATTCCTGTACAAGCTGGCGATGATACTATGTTAAAGCGTATGAAGCGTGGCTACTCGCTGGCTGAGTACTGTGAACGTGTGGACCGTGTACGCGAGTTATGGCCTAACATCTCACTTTCGACAGATGTCATCGTGGGTTTTTGTGGCGAAACCGAAGAGGAATTTCAACATACGCTGGACCTGATAGCAAAGGTGCGTTTTGACATCGTGCATGTCGCGGCATATTCTGTGCGTCCTGGTACAGTGGCGGCTCGTTGGGAAGATGATGTGCCGTTGGTAGAGAAAAAGCGGCGTCTCCATGCCGTAGAGGACCTGCAAACAACAATCGCGCTTGAGATCAACCAGTCCTATCTCAATAGCGTTGAGGAGGTGCTCGTCGAGGAGGAACAGTCTACACATGGACTGCAACGCTGGCGTGGACGCAATCGCACGAATAAACTTGTTTTCTTTCCACAACCTGAACAAACAGAAGCAATGGCTACTCAAAGTATTCAACCGGGGAAGCTTGTAAGCGTTCGTATTGAGCGCGTTACGCCCTGGTCATTACAGGGTTGCATGGTTGCGGTATAATAAGCGAACCGCATGTATTCATGATTTCCGAATTTCCAACAAAATGGAGGGCGTTGAATGACGCAGTCTGCTGAAGAAAAGACACGAACAAAAAAACAATGGACCGATCTGGCTGTAAAACAGGCACAGGAAGGTCTATGGGAAGAGGCTGTCACTACCAACAAAAATATCTTGAGCCTGTTCCCTCAAGAACCAGATGCTTTGAACCGTCTAGGTAAGGCACATAGTGAACTGGGACAATACGCCGAGGCGCGGCAGGCGTATTCTCTATCATTGAAATATAACCCTAAAAATCTTATTGCTAAGAAAAATCTTGATCGCCTCTCGCTAATCCAGGAAGCACCAACACCAACACATGTGGTAGCGGAACGCATTGATCCTCGACTCTTTATTGAGGAGACAGGTAAAACAGGTATTACTGATCTGTTGAATCTTGCCGCACCTGCTATCCTTGCCACGGTGGGTGTTGGCGACCGTGTGCAATTGCAGCGCATCGGGCATACCTTGCTTGTACGCAATGCTGCTGGTGATGATATTGGACAGGTTGAGCCACGCTTGGCAAACCGCTTGATTCCCTTTATGGAAGGGGGCAATCGGTATGCCGCAGCCATTCTCGCGAAAGAGAACGAGCAAGTTCGACTCATCATGCGCGAAGAGTACCAGCACCCCAGTATGTTTGGTAAGGTGAGCTTCCCATCACAGGGGAGCGGTGATACCATCCGTGCTTATATCAAGGACAGCATACTTCGCTATGACCGTAACGAAGATGACGACGAGCTGGGCAACGACGACGAGTACTTTGACGGCGGAGACGAGGGTGATGACCTGACCGAAGTCGATCTTGAGAGTACAAACGAACCCGAAGAATAATGTGAGACAACAGTGTCAGGGCAACGCATTGTATGCCCAACATAGGAAAGGTAACAGAGATGAACAAGACGAAACGCGTAGCATGGCATAAGCATCTTAAAGGAAAAAAGAAGTTTGAAGAGAAGCAGAAAGCACTTAAAGCGAATGCAACAACTTCTGCCACTTCCTCAACACCGGTACGAGCTAGATAAAACGCAATACTTTTCAAATAAGCGCAAGGCGTTGAGAACCAACGGACGCCCACAAGGGGCTACTCTACTATATGACGTTCTTGCGTGCTTTGCACACCATGTATAGTAGGGTAGCCGCAGCTGTATTCGGGAAATGATGAAGGCAGTGGGCGTCCGTTGTGAGTATATACTATGAGCAGTTCACCACCTATATCATCCGCTTCTGTACGCAGTATTCTAACGTTGCTTGCTTCACGCGATGCCACGTTAGTTGCGGGTGCGGAAGGGCTAGAGCGTCGGATAACGTGGTCGTCCAGTATGCGAGCACGTCTTCCTGCGTTCGATAGCATACAAGGGGGTGAACTTGCTCTGCTTACATTCGCAAAACTACGACGACTGAATGAGACACTTCCACATCTGCTTACAAGCTTACATAAAGAGGGTGTGGCAGCTGTTGCTGTCGCCGCACAATCGCTTGAAGTTCTGGGGACAGAGGCAATCTCACTTGCAAATCATCTGCACCTTCCGCTTTTGTTACTCCCTCCACTCGCGCCCATTGAAGAGATCGAACGCGAAGTCATTGCCTTTGTGGTAAGCTTTCGCGATGAGATCGAACGCAAAGCAACAGGAGTGTCCCAACAACTTATGCAATTGAGCATTCAAGGTGTGGGTATCGCTGGCGTTTGTGAGTCTCTTGCGATAAGTCGAGGCAAGTGGGTAGTCATGCAAGATGCTGAACAGCATATACGTTTTCAAGCTGCGCCACCTGCCGTGAAAACACTGCTTCTCACGGACCCTTTGACCGACGAATTTCTACGGAGTCATGGTCTGGCTCGCGTGGTCGAGCCAATTCTGATTCGCCATGAAATCGTTGGCTACCTGTCACTGATCGGCGAAGAGAATGCCTTTGATTATTCGGAACGTCTTGTTCTCAATCATGTCACGCCTATTTTCGCGATAGAGTTCGCCAGAGAGCGTGAACGTAGCGAGGTGGAGAGTCGCTATCATGTAGAAGCCTTCATGAACGTGCTACAAGGGCAATATCAGCAGCCTGAAGAGATACTCGCACGTGTACGGCACCTCGGCTATGATCTTACAGGCCCACAAATCGTGGTACTCTTTGAAGCGGCATCCACTGAAGAGGATGCCACACTGGTACAGTGGGCGCGTCGTGTCCGCGAGGAAATGCTACGTGTATGGCCTACGTGCTGGCTTATGAGTGATGCTCAACGTGTCACTGTTCTCGTACCTGTCACCTCTCTGATTGAGGAAGAGCGACAAGGTGAAACCGAGGAAGAGCAGACGCTTGTTGCACGTATAGAACGCTTTTCTACACGTTTACAACAAAACCGAGGCAATGTTCCCCTCCCTCTATTTTCGTGTGGTATTGGACGTTTAGCAACGCATGTGCAGGGTATCCCGCAATCATTTCGCGAAGCACAGCGTGCTGTAGAAATTGGGCGTCGGCTCTTCGGTGAAGGGAAAATTCATTCCTTCGCGCGTCTTGGCATCTACCGTTTGCTTTTTTACCTAGATGGGCAAAGTGAGCTGACAACGTTCTATCAAGAGATGCTTGGACCACTCCTTGACTATGATGCGCGTCACGATGGCACTTACATCAAGACCTTAGAGTGCTATTTTCAATATAACGGCAATCTTAGCCAAACGGCACGTACCATGCACTTTCATCGTAACTCCCTTATCTATCGCCTGGAACGTATCGAGGAAATCCTGGGACGTTCCCTGGAAGACGCCGAGTTGCGCCTATCGTTGCAGATCGCCCTGAAAATACACCATTTGCGTCATGAGGGCTGAATGGGTCTACCTACGTCATCTGAGAGGAACAGGAAGACTCTTGCGGTCTTCCTACTTTTGATATTGACAACTCATAAGCTTTACAGTACGCTTGCATCAACAATCATCGTCGATGTCAGGAGGGTTTCTGCGTGAATGCACCCGTTGCGCTACGTCGCGTTTTAAAGTTTCGCACGGTGGTCTCGACCAGTGCTGGTCTCTCATATGCCGCTATTAGTCTTCTCGGTTGTGTTCAACTTGCCTCGCTTGTCGGTGGAGACTCAGGCTGGATTGCCATTCTTCTTGCTGGCCTACTGGCTTTATTAGCCGCCTTTTGCTTTTCAGAACTGAATGCGCTCTATCCCACAGCCGCTGCTATTCGCCTCTACATGAAAGAAGCGTTCAACGACAACTTTTCATTGATTATTTCCTTCGGTTATATGCTCACCATCGTCGCGGTGATTGCCGCAGATAGCTATATTGTCGGTAATGCCATCACTTATGCCTTGAACCTACCATCGTGGGCATCGCTCATCTGGATACTCGCAATCTTGGGCTTAGCACTAGGCGCGAACTTGCGCGGCATCAAATTAGCAGGCTTATTGCAGGATATAACAACCTATACCATTCTTGTAGTTGCCATTATTGTTTCATTGATTGCGCTCAGTCAGCACGGCTTTCAACTACGTTCACCCTTTGACTCGTTGAGCCATCCCCTTGACCTTATACAAGCGGTGGCTATTGGTGTTTTTGTCTTCTCGGCCTTTGAATGGGTCACGCCTTTGTCGGAAGAGATTACCAATATCAAACTCATTCCCAGAGGCATGTTTGTTGGCTTAGGTCTGTTATTGGTATCCTATGCACTCTTTACTGTCGCCGCTAGCAATGTGCTACACATAGATAATCAGCATCAAGCGTTGGCAACTTCACCAATTCCACAAATGTTGTTAGGAAAGGCCATTCTTGGTCAGGTGGGCATCTGGATCATGCTTGGTGCGACACTTTTGACGGCGGTTATGACGTTTAATGGTGGATTTGCAACGGCTTCGCGTTTTATGTATGCGGCTGCACGTGAAGATACCTTGCCACCAATCTTTTCGCGCATTAGCATTGACAATGCTGTCCCTTATGTCACCGTAATTGTACTCGCAAGCGCATCGGCGGTAATCGCTATCCTTATCTTCCTCACAGGTCAATTCCAGCTGTTGATTCTTGTTGGTTCGGTGCTTGAGGCATTGATTTATACTGTAGCGGGTCTCTGTGTATTGCAACTGCGCCGACGCCAGCCAAATGCAGAACGCTCGTTTCGCATCCGTGGCGGTCTTATTATTCCTATAGCCGTAGTTATTATCTTTGGGTTACTCGGTATCCTTGCCTCGCTTGGTGCTGGTACCGCTGGTGTCTTTCCAGGGGTACCTCTTGTGCTGACACTGTTTGTGTTCGCGCTCTCGACGCTGTATGTTTTGCTTGTAGTGCCGCGTTTACGTAAGAATGCAGCTGCGAAACGTGCAGCAACAACGCGACGTAGACCGGGGCGTGAGACTCGTAAGCCGGAGGTTAGTCAAGGTTGACCGAGATAATCTTTCCACCAGCAGCTTTGCGGAGACGGTCGCGAATTGCTAGGCCAAGCCCTTGTTCGGTAAAGCTGCGACAGAGGATACTTTGTACACTAGCTTCCTCAAGCGTGCGTAAGCCTGCGAAAAGATTCGCCGCTATCTGTTCTGGCTCACTTGCGCTTCCAAGTGTGTAGATGCGGGCACCACTTATGGCAAATGTTGGAATATCCTCATTGGCAATCAACACTCCGACGCGTTCACCCAGTGCCTGCCTACGCTGTATTTCTGCTAGCATTGCGCGATCTACTGCTTGTGTTGACCCTTCAAAGAGAAATGTAGGTACATTGGGTGCATAGTGGGTAAGTAATTGTCCAGGTGCGCTTTGTGCTCTATGCTCATCCTGTTTCTCGTTCCTCTGTATCTTGTGATAGATTACCTCTGGCAAAACGTGCCGTAACGCTTCTATACTGACACCGCCGGGGCGCAGAATAGTTGGCACTGATGCGCACAGGTCGAGTACAGTTGACTCTACTCCAACTTCGCATGGACCACCATCAAGAATGAGCGGTACACGTCCGTCGAGGTCTGCCAACGCGTGCTGTGCGGTTGTTGGGCTAACATGCATAAAACGGTTAGCACTTGGGGCCGCGATAGGCGAACCAACCGCGTGAATGAGAGCAAGCGCGACGGGATGGCGTGGCATACGAACTGCTACATTAGACAAGCCAGCAGTGACAAGTTTCGGGACGCGAGAACTGGCTGGAAGTATCATCGTCAGGGGACCAGGCCAGAACATATTGGCGAGCAGTTTTGCCTGTTCTGGCAGTGTGGTGACAAGTGTCTCCAATGCCTCTACATCGGCAATATGCACAATTAACGGGTCGCTATAAGGACGTTCTTTCGCCGCGAATATACGTTGCAACGCCTGTGATTGCATCGCATCACCGCCCAGCCCATACACTGTTTCTGTGGGAAATACGATAACTTGCCCTTCCCTGAGTAGAGAGGCAGCACGTTCAATAATAAATACATTGGGGTGTTGTGCATTGACACGTAATACTTCTGTATGCTGCATTTTGTGTAGAAAACTCCAAAAGAATATATGAGAAAATGATTTGATTATAGAGATTGTAACACAGAACCCGACAGACCATATAGTCTGTCGGGTTCTGTGTTACAATCTCTATGAAAAGATGCCTTAGATGTTGCAGTGCGAGAGACCGCGCTTCTCAAGGTATTGCTGGTGATAGTCTTCGGCCTTGAAGAAGGTTTGTGCAGGTACAACCTCTGTCACAATCGGTCTCTTGTACTTGCCGGAGCTTTGCAGTTTCTCCTTAGAGGCAAGAGCCTCAGCCTTTTGCTCTTCTGTGTGATAGAAGATGACAGAGCGGTACTGTGTACCAATATCAGGTCCCTGGCGATTGAGCGTTGTTGGATTGTGATTCTCCCAGAACACGTTCAAGAGGGTTTCGTAGGAGACTCTCGACGGATCGAACTCGACTTGCAAGGTTTCCGCGTGCCCTGTACGTCCAGTGCATACATCGTGGTACGTTGGATTGTTGAAGGTACCACCTTCATAGCCAACGGTCGTCGAAATGACGCCTTTTATCTGCCGAAACTCGGCTTCTACACCCCAGAAACATCCGGCGGCAAAGTCTGCTTTTTGTGTTGTCTTGGTGATCTCTTGTTGCATTGTACGTATTGCTCCTTTACAAGCATATCGTTGTCTACGTTTATTGTAATATATAGTACTACGAAAAAACAATCTAGTTTTTACAAAGACGCTGTTTTTTATAGGATAGGTAACGTGTATAGAATGGGATATTTGGCTAGTCCTGGTTGCGACACCCTTACACAGCATGTTATACTTTGCCGTGTCTTGAAATGTTTTAGTATAGCAGAGAAAAGTAGGAGCGATGCGTCAAGTAAGTCCTCGAAACAATCGTCCAAGTAACCCGCGTCATTTTATCGGTTTGGGTGGAATGATCCTCTCTCTCCTCATTCTGCTCGGTGTCGTCTTCTACATCTATGCCTTCTACTCTAATACAACAACGGTGAAGGGTCAACATGTTCCCGGATCGGCATCAAGTTTACATAGTACTCCGAAACCACCTGTCATCACCTGTAAAACGCCACTCCATCCTACTGGTGATACGACCGAAACCATTACGTCTGGTGGCATAAAACGAACATTTCTTGTGCATCTCGCATCATCATATGGCAAGCAACCACAGCCACTTGTCCTGCTCTTTCATGGCTATAGTTGGACCTCACAGATTATGGAGCAGAATACAGGTATGGACAAAGAAGCGGATAAAGCAGGCTTTGTGCTGGTCTATCCGCAAGGGGTTGACTCACCACCATCATGGAACGCGGGTGTGGGTGCGTATGGGCCAACAGGGGACGCGGACGATATCCAATTCACACGCGACATGTTGCAGTCGCTTGAGCAAAACTATTGCGTAGATACGCACCATGTCTACATCTCCGGTTTCTCACTTGGTGGTGGTATGGCCTATCGACTTGCCTGTGCGCTCAGCGATAAACTTGCTGCCGTTGCCACCGTATCTGGTGCATACTACCCAATTCCAGAAGGTTGTCATCCGACGCGACCTCTACCCATTATGGAAATTCACGGCTATGCTGATCCACTTGCTCCCTATGCTGGCAATGTCAATACGCGTATGGGCGCGGTGCAAGACTACCTCAATGGCTGGCTTGCTCGCGATTCTTGTACTGGCAATCCTGAAACCTTCTTTCAACAAGGTGATGTCACTGGTTTACAATGGACAAAGTGTGCCAACAATACTATTGTGCGCCACTACCGCATTAGTGATGGCTTGCATACGTGGCCTGGAAGTCCAGGCACAACACATGTGATTGATGCAAATGTGGTGATATGGAACTTTTTTAGCAAGTTTTCTTTGTAGGGACCGATTCATCGCGTCCTTGTGGCCTCTCGACACCCGAAGCAGGACGCGATGAATAATCGGTCCCTACGAAGCTCAAGGCCCTTTAAGTAAGAGGCTAGCTGACTTGT
>CAXTWV010000166.1:0-4465 GCA_964248005.1 uncultured Ktedonobacteraceae bacterium
CTCGGTCAAACTGGGTAGGAGCATGGTATGCAGCCCCCTCACAGATGCTATCAGCCAATCTGAGTGGGCGCACATTGCGGCAAATTGTCCACCTGCACGCTGGTGGCGAACAGATTCGTTTGCGCCTATCCAATCGCTACGGTGACAAGCCAGTCACGCTCCAATCAATCTCTGTAGGACAGGTTCTGAGTGGCCCTGCTGTGCAGACAGGAAAGAAGGATGTGCTGTTTGAGGGGCAAGCGACGGTGACGTTGGAGCCTGGACAAGAGATAATCAGCGATCCGGTTGTCTTGCGAGTTGAGGCATTAACCAATCTGGCGATTACCTTTTTTCTTGCGCAAGGTGAAAGCATCACTGGACATGTCAGTGCTCAGCAAACCTCGTATATGACAGGGGTAGGGAATTATACCGCTGTACCTGCTGAAGCGGCCTTCCTTGTCTATCCCCTCATGACCTCCTCCTGGTGGTTGATTACTGGAATCGATGTCTTGCCAACATCTCCACTCAATGCCGTAGTAGCGTTCGGCTCTTCCACGACGGACGGATTTGGCTCAACCCTGAATGCGAACACGCGCTGGCCCGATTACCTGGCCCGTCGTCTGAATGATGCTGGCGGGACACGTATCATGTCGGTCTTGAATGCAGGTATTGGAGGCAATCAACTAACCTCCTCAGAGGTACCTCAACTCGCGGGAACCGGGATGCCACGTCTGCTGTTCGGAGAGGCTGGAAGTCAGCGTCTAGCGTGGGATATCATGACGCAACCTGGTGCGACCGACCTGATTGTGCATATTGGCTCTAATGACCTGCGCTTTGGAGTTTCAGGAGAAACGTTGATTTCCAGCTTTCAACAGCTCGTGAAACAAGCACGAACGCGTTATCAGAAGGTCTTTGGGACAACGATATTACCAGGAGGATACTCTTCCGAACAAGCGATACAACGACAAATCGCGAATACATGGATACGGGAACAAGGAAGTCAATGGTTTGATGCAGTCTTCGATTTTGCGACGCCACTACGCTCATCTGAAAATGAAGCTATGCTCAATCCAGCCTATGATTCTGGGGACGGCATGCATCCTAATGATGACGGCTATCGACTGATGGCTGAAGCCGTAGATATTCATCAGTTGACCGGTAGCCCTGATCGATAATATCGAGGAAAGCGAAAAAAAGCACATGAAAAAGGTCCTTCTCACACAAAAGGGAGAGCCACAAGAGGCCCTCCACATAGTCGAGACCGAGATACCGGAACCAACGATGGGTCAAGTACGCGTCAAAGTTCTGGCAAGTGGCGTCGCATTCGCGGATGTGATGATGCGACATGGAACCTATGTCGGCATGCCAAAAATGCCCTTTACGCCTGGGTATGACATCTGTGGAATCATAGACAAACAAGGTCCAGGAGCATCGAAGTTTCGCATTGGACAGTACGTTGTAGCACTTACCGTCTACCACGGCAATGCACAATATGTTTGTCTGGATGAGAAAAGTCTTGTTCCAGTCCCTCAAGGAGTCGATCCAGCGGAAGCAACGAGTATCGTCCTGAACTACATCACTGCCTATCAAATGCTCCATCGTGTTGCGAAGGTCAAGCTGGGAGAACGCATTCTAATTCATGGTGCTGCCGGTGGAGTTGGAACAGCCTTGCTGCAACTTGGCAAATTAGCGGGTGTGCAGATGTATGGGACAGCTTCTCGTACAAAACATCCACTGCTCGAACGATACGGAGCCACTCCCATCGATTACAAGGAAGAAGATTTCGTGAAGCGCATCTTGACACTGACGGGAGATGGAGTTGATGCCGTGTTTGACCCCATTGGTGGCGTCCATCTTCGTCAATCGTTCAAAACGCTACGGAAAGGGGGAAGATTGGTTGCGTATGGCGTTTCCTCGGTCGTCGCTCAAGGAGGCAATATGGCAACATTTCTTGTCCAATCGCTCGCGATGGTGGGATTAATCCAATGGTGGTCATTACTACCCAACGGCAAACGCGCGAGTCTCTATACAATTGGAACAGATAGGATCATGAAGCAGCAGTTACAAGAAGACCTGGCAACGCTCCTAGCACTGCTTGCGGAGGGTAAAATTAAACCAGTGATCGCGGAACGCCTTCCACTAGAACAAGTTGCTTACGCTCATAAGCTACTCGAAACCTCTCAAGTAGAAGGCAAAATCGTGCTTCTCCCGAATGAAAGTGATGTGTAAAAAAGAGGATGCAAACGTGTTTGCATCCTCTTTCGTTTCTGATCTTTAGACTACTTTACGGAAGCGGCTGCAAACTCGCGGATGAGGTTATTGAACTGTGCGGCCTGCTCATCTTGGACCTGGAAGCTGCTCTTGTCGATGATACGTGTCTCGATGCGTGGGTTGACACGCTTGAATGCCTCGGACGACTCCGACGGTGCGGTGAGTGCTTCACGACCCCAAACGGCGACAACGGGCATCTGTAGACGTGCGAACGCCTCATGTACATCAAGTGTCAGGAAATCGCTGATGAATGATGCGGCTGCATAACGGCTATTCGACTGGTGCGCGGACGTATAGACATATTCGACCAGTTCGTCGGTAATGAGACCAGGATTGTGATAACCCTGACGATCATAATACGCACGAATAGCTTGACGCGAGGTCAACAGATTGTAGGCAAACTCACCGAGAATAGGAGTACGCAACACGCTCTTCACTAGGGAGTTCAGAGGTCCTGGTAGAGACTCTTGCAGGATGCTTGGATTTGGTGCGACCAGGATCAGACGCTCAAACAACTGTGGCTTGCGGAAAGCTGTAGCAATCACATATGCACTGGTCAAGCCATGTGCGACAACGGTTGTGGGTTTATTGATGACTTCTTTGATGAAATCACCGATCAGGTCGGTGAATGTCTCGGCGGTATAGTCAATCGCGGGACGGTCGGAGAGACCGAAGCCAAGCAGGTCAATTACATAGACGCGGTACTGTTCGGCGAGTGTATCGACGTTCTTGCGCCACTCGTAGGATGAAGCGCCTGGACCAAAGCCATGCACCAGCAAGAGCGGCTTGGCATCGCGTACACCCTTCACCTCATAGAACATGTCGCCATATTTCCAGGGATAGCGGCGCTCTTCTCCACGAAGGACAGTATCAAGCTCGCCCGCCATTGATTGCGTTACTGTGTTGTACGCAGCAAGTGCGCCAACCGCACCACCAATAACTACAGTGGTCGTGAGTAGATTTTTCGTAAAACCCATTTTTTTATCACTCCTACATTGTGTTGTATAGTACAAAATAGACTTCGAGAGAGGTTATCTGCATATATTATAACCCCTATAGTGGTATTCAATAAAATCGTTACAATAATTCTCTTCCAGAGAACAGGGATAGCACAAACGCTACTATAGCATGTACCTTTCGGAAGTGCAAATAATAGGCAAGAGGTCATGCTTAAACACTCGTGATATAGTACAGAAGTAGTGGAAGACAATATAGATTTTTTTATGGACAAGGAAACAATGCAAAATTTTTCAGCCTACATCGTTATTTCGGACGAAGTACAGACCGCGCTACACGAACAGAGACCAGTCGTCGCGCTTGAGTCAACAGTCATCGCGCATGGTCTGCCCTATCCTGATAATGTCACAGTAGCACAAGCAATGGAGGCAACCATTCGGCGCGAGGATGCGGTACCTGCCACAATTGGTATTTCCAATGGGAAGATTGTCGTTGGACTTACACAAAACGAAATTCTTCAGCTTGGGACCGCTCCTAGTGTCCAAAAAGTCAGCCGCCGTGACCTTGCTGTCACCTTGGCAACCCGCCAACTAGGAGCAACAACGGTTGCCGGCACGATGCTCTGTGCGAGTATGGTTGGCATTCGCTTTTTCGCAACGGGTGGTATCGGTGGTGTCCATCGCGGAGCCGAGACGAGCATGGATGTCTCAGCCGACTTGATTGAGTTGAGTCAGACGCCTGTACTAGTAGCCTGTGCTGGCGCGAAATCCATTCTTGACCTCGATCTGACGCTTGAATACCTAGAGACACACGGTGTACCCGTTCTCGGTTGGCAAACCGATGAATTGCCCGCTTTTTACGTGCGGCATAGCGGACGCAGCTTGACTCATCGCGTTGACGATGTAGCAGTGATAGCAGATACCGCACGGACGCAATGGGAATGTGGTTTGCATGGCATCGTCGTAGGCTGCCCTATCCCTGAACAATACGCAATGGATGCCGCACCCTTAGAGCGTGCGACAGAAGAGGCTCTGCAACTCGCAAAACAACAGGGTATTCATGGATCAGCAACCACGCCCTTTCTGCTCTCACATGTCGCGAAAGTAACCGCAGGCGAAAGCGTCGAAGCCAACAAAGCTCTCTTGCTCAACAACGCAATGTGGACAGCCCGTTTTGCCAACGCCTATTACAAAATGTAGGGACCGATTCATCGCGTCCTCAGCACGAGCGAAGCAATGTGCGGTCCCTCTGTATTTAG
>CAXTWV010000166.1:4475-8793 GCA_964248005.1 uncultured Ktedonobacteraceae bacterium
CGTTTTTGCAAACCCCTATTAAAAAATTTTGGGACCGTTTCATCGCGTCCTTTTGCCAACCAATACGCGACAAGGACGCTATTAATCGGTCCCTACCATATTGATTTATTGAGGAAGTAGGACTACAATACAGATATACATTCTATTGACAAGCGTTTGACGCTTCAATTTCTTCACTCCTCGAAAGGAGCCTTATAGCAGTGAATAATCCATTAGAAATACGCAAGGTCGTCGTCGGCGTTATTCTTACGCTTATCTATGTCTGCTGCTTTATATTTATCAAATCTTCGTTGGTCATAGACTGGGTAGGAGATGGCAGCGTCACCACAAGTCTTATCTTAGTGGTAGCGGTTATTGGTCTTCTTGTCCTAGTTTTCTATCACATTCTCTATCGTTCAAGTCCAGAAACAACAAAATTAAGCCTGACAGCATCGCTGACACTCATGTGGCTCGCGCTAGTCATCTTTTATCCGTTTCAGCCTCTACAGGCTGGTCAGAATGATGGTAGTGTTGGTTTCTTCGCCCTCATCGGTGGTCTTGCTGTGTGTGTCCTTTGGATCCACTTTTTCGCAGACGAGATTATTGCATAACACACACCAACAAAAAAGATGTCCACCGCAAGCGGTGGACATCTTTTTTGTTGGTGTGTGTTATTAATGTCTAAAGTGCCTTTGACCCGTAAAGATCATCGCGATTGCGTAATGGTTTGCCATACGAATAGTCTCTTCATCACGAACAGAGCCACCGGGCTGAATGATCGCGGTCACACCTGCTTTCGCGGCTGCTTCGACGCCATCGGCAAAAGGGAAGAACGCATCAGAGGCAAGAACTGCCCCACGAGCACGGTCAGATGCTTTCTCAACTGCGATCTGCACACTGGTGACACGGTTCATTTGCCCCGCTCCCACACCAACAAGCGATAACTTATGTGCGAGCACGATAGCGTTCGACTTGACATGGCGCACAGCCTTCCACGCGAACATCAGGTCAGTCACCTCATCTAACGTTGGCTCACGCTCAGTCACCACGTTATAGGCCGTGTCACGCTCTCCTACAGCGTCAGGTGTCTGAAGCAAGAGGCCACCGCTTACAGAGCGTACATCGAGTTTCCCTGTATCAGTTCCCATGGGTTCAATAGGGTAATGTGTTGCAAGCAAACGAATATTTTTCTTTTTACGAAGTATCTCAAGCGCGTCTGCGCTAAACTCTGGCGCGATCACAGCCTCGTAGAACAGTTGACTAATCTCCTGTGCCGTTGCGACATCAATAGGACGGTTGCTGCCAACAATACCACCATAGGCCGAAATAGGATCACCCGCGTGTGCCTTCTTATATGCCTCTGCTAGTGTCTCATCGCATGATAAACCACACGGATTGGTATGCTTAATGATAGCGATGGTCGGAGCGGTAAAGCTTTGCGCAGCTGCCAATGCACCATCTAAATCGAGCAAGTTGTTAAACGATAACTCTTTGCCGTGTAATACCTCGGCTTCAGCAACCGTTGCGGTTGTTGCGTCGTTGCCCCGCGTACCCGACCAACGATAGAAGGCTGCCTGCTGATGAGGATTTTCACCGTAGCGCAACGTTTGCACCCGTTCAAGAGGCAGTGTCACGGTTTGCGGGAAGGGTTCGGTTGTAGAGGAACGTAGGTATTCAGCAATGGTGGTATCGTAACTGGCGGTCTGCTGGAGCGCGATAGCGGCGAGATGACGACGTGTTGCAAGACTTACCTCGCCCTGTTCGCGCCATTCTTGCATAACCGAGGCGTAATCTTCTGGACGTGTTAAGATCAGCACATCTTGAAAATTTTTCGCGGCTGCACGTGTTAGCGTCACACCGCCAATATCTATCTTCTCTAATGCCTCTACCAACGTCACATCTGGTTGCGCAACGGTTCTAGCAAAAGGGTATAGGTTTGACACTACAATATCAATCGGGACCATGTTATGCGTGCGCAACTCCTCTTCGTGCGCGGGAAGATTTCGACGGGCAAGAATGCCTCCCAGAATGGCGGGATGCAATGTCTTAACGCGCCCATCAAGTATCTCTGGGAAATTCGTCAAAGCACTTACCGACTCGGCCTCAATACCACCAGCCTCTAACGCCTTTAGAGTTCCACCTGTTGCAAAAATAGTTACATCATGGCTTCGCAATTCTTGCGCTAACTCAACAATGCCATTCCGGTTGTCAACGCTAATTAGTGCTCGCATCTATGTATCCTTTCAAGAAAAACTTATGAATTGTAACACCCGAACGCTAACATTTCCCTACCATCATTTCCGTTTCCGAGTATCAGTATACAGTACTAGAAGTCGAAGTGCTTTTATCACAGTATACGACATAGCGGTTAAGGCTTCTTAACCTGCTAGCAGTACTTTCATGCCAATTTAACATGGTATATGCCAATATATTGACGAAGGTGTGGTAATATCGCAACCAGAAGCACACGAGTGTGTGGCATTGATAACATCAAGGAAGGTCACATCGCTTTCAAGCGTCTCACGTGGGGAAAACGCTGATAAGGCAAGTATTCAGATAACGCTATTTGCTCCATTCGTAGGAGCCTAGTTTCTTGCGCTCGTTTTTTGAGAAAAAGTACAAAAATGGGTGTAGCGTGTAAGTATTTGGAAGGAACAACGTAGCAATGCAAACAGTAACACGTCCACAAGTATCACGTCCAGGCAGTCAATTGCCTAAACCGGAACGCGGCAAACGTTTTTCACCATTGATGCTGATCGGCATTATCGTTACCGTTCTTATCGTAGCAGGTGCGGGAGGATTTCTTGTTGTGCAAAGGCTGACAGGTTCACATGCCGCCGCAGGTGCGGCTGTGAACATGGACTGCACGCTGATTGTACCAAAGAATCCACTTACGGCGCAGGGCCTCGCAACTCCATATCAGCTTGTCGCAACTGATGCAAACAATGGGCCGTGTAACGAGACAAACGGCAATCAGACAGCATTTGTGCAGGGAGCAGTCTTCGATACAGAGACAGGGCAGATATCCGCCTACAATCCTCTCGTTGTTGACAAAGGGACACAGCCAGCCGTGGCACCCGTTGTGCCAACGCTTCCACAGGGAGCAGTTGTCGCACTCTGGTTCGGCTTTAATGGTAATAATCTGACATTGAAGGGAACTGGCAACAGCCTTCGCAGTGGTAAGTGTGTTAACGGAGTCAACGGCTCAATCTTTGGTCAGTTTTCCTACTGCAATGCCCCTGCATTCTTCCAGTCAGCAAAACAAGCAGTCGCGAATGGGCAACTTGTCCCACCAGCACTTGGCATTGGGAAAGATGGACAGACGTGCCCAACAGTTCGTGACTTCTCAGTCGTAGACCAAGACCAGAGCGACAACGTGACAACTTCCTATCTCGTCACAAGCAATAACCAACTTGCACAGTTAACCGCCGCGAATATGGCTCAGAATCCTAACGGCACAGTATTGACAAACGGCAGTGACAACCGTCTTTTAAGTATCGCGATTGATGGTGCTCTAGGGTGTACACCGTGGACTGTTAATGACCTTGCCGATCCTGGTCAAACAATACCATCCCTCCCACTCGACGAACTACAAGCGGCGGCACGGCAAGCAAAACCTGTCGCAATGGTACCAAACTTTGATCCGATGGTCCTTGTCAACAACCAACGTAACATAAATAAGCTGAATGCATATCGTGCGGGTGTGAACCAGCCACAAATAAACAACCCACAACAGGCCAGCGGAAGAGCGTACTGCCTCAATCTTATGAACGTCGCTCCTGCACGTTTAGCACTCGACGCACAGTTTACATCACAATCCGCGTCACCAGACAAAGCAGCAGCGGACAACCTGTTCAATTTCCTGGGACAACGTTTCGCCGCCACCTGGACAAACCTTACCTGCCAGCAATTGACAGGCAAGGCCAGCCCTATCACTGTCAAGACGGATGCAAATGGCGTCGCCATTGACACCATGATTAACGGCGTCGCAATGAATCCGCCCACAGGTAAAGCATTGAACTGCACCGTTAACGGAACAGTGATTGCTGGTTGCACAGGTACAGCGGTTATCAATGGGCAGACGTGTTCACTTGCTTTGGATGCAAATACAAATCAAGTCAACATTACATGTCCAGCGTTAAAAGTTGGAGGTCAACCAATAGGACAGCCAGTAGTTAACAAAACTGAGGTCACGGGGCAACAAGTGCCAGCAGACCCAATTCAAGGTGGCAAGACTCCAAGCCAGGTTAAAAATCAGTAGTCTTGTTAAATAGACAATGTGAAGCGGTGGGCCCAATTATATAAAAAAAAAAAAGGGCCAGGCGTAAAAATGTAGGTT
>CAXTWV010000166.1:8803-10213 GCA_964248005.1 uncultured Ktedonobacteraceae bacterium
CGATGGCCCGATTGATAGACATATCAATCGGGCCATCGCTTCACATTGTCTGTTGTTATGTAATCCAGTGACCTGTCAGAAATTGGATGAGCATGAAAAAGAGCAACGCGCCCGAAATCATCAAGTAGTTGAGGTTGAAGCCACGATGCTTGCCAATACCCGCAAGCACAATAAAGGCTGGAAACAGTTCTAGCAGAAAGCGTGGCACGGAGGTGAGAGGAAACGCATTCATCACAGGAAAGAGCTGAAAGAAAACGTAGCTCATAAGCGCATAAAGACTATACGAAAGCAGACGAAGTGGCATACGCCAGGGGCCAACAAAGCTTAGTATCACAATGACGAGCATAAAAAGATCGGGCACAAGATCAAGCAGGTTGTGTAAGGCAATGAAACTTAGGAAGCCAGTACTCCCTATATAATGAATTGTCAGCAAATATGCATCCCATGGCGCGTGTAATTGGCGTAACCACTGTGCTTGAGCATGGGAAAACGCGAGTGCATCGTGAAATGTGACATAGCAATAGAGAGCGAAAAGTGACGTACCAAGAGCAATAAGTCCTCCACCAAATATATCAACCCGAAATTTCTTCACGTTAAACTGGTGTTGATAGAGGTATTCGTAGGCAAAAGGCACGAGGAGTAAGAGTCCCGCCGAGCGTGTCAGGCTAGCCAAGCACCCAAAAATTCCTGCCAACCACCAGCGACCTCGACGCATATAGTAGAAACTCAGCAAAGTAAGACACACAAAGAGAGACTCATTATACGCGGCGGCAAAGAAAAACGCTGTGGGGAACACCGAAAGATAGAGGATTGTACGCATGGCCCGTTGCTGCCCAAAATCTTCATCTACCAGGCGATACAGCACAACCAGCATAAGCAAACCAACGCTATTAGAAATTATCAAACCCGCGATATAAGGGCTTTGTGTAAAGAAAAGCATACTGCGTTCAAGAAGAGGGTAGAGAGGGAAAAACGCGGTGCGCCACGAGTCGGTATAGCCAAAGAGCGCGATATAGCGAAAATGTCCAGCATCCTTCCGCGCCCATACGTTCCATAACAGTTCGAGAGGAAGTGACTGAGCTGAGAAGTCTTTGAGTATAAATAATACAGAATAGAGTGTCGTCACTAGAAACGCTAGATGCACAGCGAGATAGCAAGAGAATGAATGCTTGAAAGCGGTATACCATGGAAGCAAAGAGTTTTTTTTAGAGATGGAGGCTGTAGCTATTGATAAAGATTGTGACTGTTCACTGTTATCCTGACTAACGTGTTCAGATGTCTCCTGTAAAGGTTGGGAGGACATAACATCTCCAACTTTCAAAAGGGACTAGGCATGTTTTGCATTAATTTATTGATGACCAACAAGCCCCCTGCGTTTTTTACTATTTTCCACCCACGGCGGGATGGGAT
>CAXTWV010000166.1:10223-10937 GCA_964248005.1 uncultured Ktedonobacteraceae bacterium
TAGAAAAAAAAATCACAAATTTAAAAATGGCACTTGGATTTTTTGTAATTAAAAAATTAATGCAAAACATGCCTAGTCCCTTTTTTACCTATTGACCAGCGACGGCGGTCTGCTCTGCCTCAAAGCTTGCGAGAATTTCAGCGATTGAGGGACGGTTAGGAAACTCTGTCACAATGCTAACATCGCGATGTTTCCGTGAGTTATGTCCAAACTTGACGTAGCCATCGATCAAGGCGAAGAGGGTATGGTCACGACCCACACCGACCTTCACTCCTGGCTTGATCTTCGTCCCGCGCTGGCGCACGATAATGCTGCCAGCAGAGACAAGCTCACCGTCGTACTTTTTTACACCAAGCATTTTCGGCTGGCTATCTCGTCCGTTACGAGAGCTGCCCATACCTTTTTTATGTGCCATACTGTTTTATACCTCTGTATTGCTTTCAGTACCCTCATCTGACGAGGTACGACGGCGACGCGTGCGTATCTCGGTTTCGGAGGTTTCGTCTACGGGTGCGAGCATGTCAGCGTCTGCACTTGTTGCTACACCCTCATCCTGTGCAACCACTCTGGCCTGGGGAGCCTCGCCTGTTATCAGGCTCTTCCCATCGGCTACAATATCGTCGATGCTCAGGAGGGTCAATTCCTGACGATGGCCCTTGCGATGACGAATACGCTTTTTAGGTTTGTATCGGAAAACGATCAATTTTTCTCCGC
>CAXTWV010000167.1:0-10797 GCA_964248005.1 uncultured Ktedonobacteraceae bacterium
CCCGTCGATTCCGCCCCAAGTAGAGAGCGTGTCGCACTGACAACGCTCTCTCTTTTTATCTACTAGCCCTCTTTTTCCCCTTCCTTTTTAATCCTGAGGTTCCCCGCTTTTGTGGAATGGTGAAAGTTTAGGATATACTATCCCAGAGGGAGAACTAGGTGCATGCAAAAATTCCAGAAGACCTATACGCAAGAGTTTAATCGCGAGGCAGTCGGGCTCGCTCAGACGAGCGGAAAGCCGATTGCCCAGATTGCTCGTGAGTTGGGCATTTCCGACAGTTCGATCCATCAATGGCGCAAAGAACTGGCGGAACACGGTACAGACGCATTTGCAGGCAGTGCCACCAGACGGTCTTGGAGGAAGAAAATTGCCGACTCAAACTCTTGTTTGAGTCCACGCGCCAGGAACGCGATATATTAAAAAAAACAGTGGGTATCTTCTCGCACGGCCAGCTGTGAGGTTCCAGGTGATGGACAAGTATCGCAAGGAAGTATTACCGTTAGCGTTCTCTGTGAGGCCTTTGGGGTGTCGCTAAGTGGCTACTATGCCTGGAAGAAGCGTCCGATGAGTCAGCATCAACGGGAAGACCACCAGTCCGGTCGGCAAGTGTATGGAAGGAAGTCCCCGCATTCATGCGGAATTGCGGGACCAGCGGATCACGATCTCCCGCAAGCGGGTAGCGCACCTGATGCGAGAACAGGGCTTGTCCGCTTGTCGGCGGCATCATCGAACGATCACGACCAAAAGTGAGCCTGGGGCACGAGTCGCCCCCAACTGGTTGGATCAGAGTTTTACAGCCAGCCATCTCAATGAGAAGTGGATATGGAGTGCTTCTACAATCGGGTTCGACGGCACTCTGCACTCGGCTTCGTCAGTCCGCTTGCTTATGAGCAATTGATGTGTTAACCCGAAGGTTTCGGGGTTCCACAAAAGCGGTCAACCTCAGGTCAAACATGGCAATCATCGCATCTATACAGGCGGCCGATACGACTCACATTTGCTGCTTTCTGTTGTCGAGGGATAACGTGGAAAAGTATGCCAGAAGTTGTGCTAACAGCCCGGCATACTCTCACTCTGCTATATAACATCAATCATTTATTCATGCCGAGGTTGGTTACTCAGTACTCGTGGTAAGGTGACGCCAAAACCCTGTTGCACCTTGACCATGATTTGAGATACTGCGCCCCTCCTCTGGTGCTTTCAGTGTGCATACAATAAGGCCAAGTGTCACGCTCTTCACATCGACGGGCACATCACGCGTGATGAAGAAGCGGCGTCCATCAACAAGCCATTCACAACTACGCTGTGAGGGATTTAATGCCACCTCGTATCGGTGAAATTCTCCTGGGCGATTACCTGCAACAAACGGTGACTGGATGATGTGCGTGAAACTTCCACCTTCGGGTGTCACACCCGGAATAGGCAAGCGTTCGTAAATAATACCCGCTCGTGTTCCACTCAAAATCCAGTCGAGGACCAAGCCTTGTGAGAAATCGGCAACAACTAACCCGATATATCCATCTAGGAGGTCGTCGCTGTTCCCGTTATATGACTCGCAAGCCATCTCGCATGACACGCGCGTGGTACCTTGTTCGGCAACCTTAGTTGGTTCTGGGGATGCAATTAAGTGTTTAGGGTCGTCGAACATATGAATCGAATCGTGTTTGAGGCGAAATGGATTCACCGTGATTTCCATTGTCCCATTCTCTGCCTTCACCTTTGCCTCGGCATCCCCATAGCTCCACATGTTGCCGTCGCCCATTGGTAGTTGTAATACTTGCCACTTCGACGGATCGGGCTGACCAGATGTAAAGGTGTCATATGTAGTTGTGGTCATTGTGCTATTTCCTCCTATATATAATACTTGTTGGCTCCACCTCCTCGATGGTGGATACATGCGCTTTCTTTGCTACCCTGCCATGTCTCCGGCATCAGCAAACAAGGTGCTTCCGGTCATGAACAGAGAGAGGTCGCTCGCGCCAAATAACACGACGCGAGCAATGTCATCTGGTACTCCAGCACGACCAAGTGGTAGTTTCGCGGCATATTCGTTGAGCACTTCGCCGAGTCCAATACCCTCTAACCACACTCGCTTCTCTTCAACGCCTGGAGTAAAGATGAGTGTTGGTGCTACAGCCAGAACACGAATATTGTGTGGTCCGAGTTCGGCAGCCAAGCTTTTGGTAATTCCGATAACACCATGCTTTGAAGCCACGTAGTGTCCGGCGTTTCCACCACCAGTCTTAAAGCCAGCCGTTGATGCAAGGTTAATAATCACACCACCTTGACCCGCCGCGACCATCTTTAGAGCAGCCTCACGCGCACCAATGAATGTCCCGCGTAAATTCAGATTGAGTAACGCGTCCCATTCGTCATCAGTAATATCAAGTACAGCAGAACTTGGATAGGCCCCTGCATTGTTGACCCATATATCAAGTTTTCCGAACTCATTGACTGCTCGTTCAGCTAACGCTTTAATTGATGATCCATCTCTCGTGTTGAGAGATACTCCAACAACTTTAGCATTGTGTCGCTTACCAATACTTTGAGCGGCTTCATCCGCCGAATCTGCATTAATATCACCAATCAGAACACTCGCACCAGCTTCAGCCAGCCGATTACTGATCGCATACCCAAGACCACGACCACCTCCTGTGACTACCGCTACTCTGCCTTCCAGTGAGATGAGACTGCTGAGAGAACGTTCGCTTACGTCAGGTATCGCCATTGAATTGCTCCTTACATACTTGAATCTCTACACACTCTTGTTTATGTGATGGAGAAACTTCTTACACTGCTGACTGCGATTCCAGAGTTCCTTCTTTTACCCATTTGCGGATGGCATTTAAGGTAGCTTGAACTGCACCAAGATAGTCATTCTCCGTCTGTTTCGCATAGTGCTGCTCCTCTGGCGAATTGTGAGGGATACCTTCTTTCTCAAGCGAGAACGTGAAGCGAAGGAAGAGTTCTCCCTTCTCATCCTCTTCAATCTCGTTCAGAATGGTGCCAAGGGTGTTGCCAGAGAGTCGCTCAAATTGCACCTTTTGTTCGGGGTAAAATGTCACTCGCTCTTGTGCAGGCTCACCTCGAAGAGCGATGTCACGTATCAAATAGTTCTCGCCACGTTTTAAAATTTCACACTTCGTCATGCTAGGAACGAATGGTAATGCATTCTCCGCTTTGAGAACCAAGCCTCGCCATACCTGATGGCGATTGAGGATAGGAAAGTCCGAATTGTCTCTGTCATTCACTGGTATGGAACGCGTCATCGTAAACATGTTGCATACTCCTTTGTTTGAAACATGGTCTCTTACTCAAATATGAGGTAACACTACAATAGCGGTGGTACAAGTTCTTTTCTTCATTAGATTCGGTCGTTATGCGCTGGTGACAGCACTTGTTGGTTGAGCAATTTCTGAACCAGAGGTCAGGTAGGACTCAGGTGCATGTGTTCCCCACACATCAAAGCCTAATACTTCCGATTCTTGATTCCAGCGAATCGGCTTCCAATCAGGCGAGAAAATAAGCATTCCCCCGGTCCATATCTCTATACGGTGGCCTGATGGTTCAAAAAAGTACAGAAAGGTTGCCCCACTGGTTCCGTGCTTTCCTGGTCCCCACTCGATCTTCCCACCATGTTCCACCAGGATGGTCGCAGCCCTCAATAGTTCTTCGGGAGAATCGACATAGTAGGCAACATGGTGCAATTTCGCGCCACTCCCGCTCCGGTTGTACATCACTGCGATGTCGTGCGAGAGATTGGTAACGCTGAGCCACGAGCCGCGTCTTTGCCCATTCGCCCCTTCAACATAATAGCGGTGCTTCACACCCAGTACCCGTGTCAGCCACTCCTGCTCGTGCGTCACATCGTTCGTCATAATATTGAAATGGTCAAAGCGACGTGGTGCGATGCCATTCATGGGAAACTTGTACGGAAAGCTGGGAAGGGCTGATGCAAGTTCTGGGTCCTTCGTCGGGAACCACTCCATTTCCCAGTACAGTTCCATTGGAATTCCAGCAGGAGAGACGAAACGAATGGCTCTTCCCTGGCCCTTCTCAACGCCAGCTTCCACCCATGTAAAAGGAACACCAACCTCCTCAAAACGATGTGCAAACTGTTCAAGGCTCTCAGCATCCTCCACGCGCCATCCGAGGTGCTCAAGAGCAGAGGTATCACCTCGCTTAAGCATCAGGGTGTGATGTTCCCAATCTTGCCACGCACGTAGGTAGACGGTTTCTGCATCCTCATCAGTAACAAACAGCCCCATCGTTTCTGTAAAGAAGCGTTTTGAGGCCGCTAAGTCTTTTACACGAAGTTCCGCATGTCCTGCATGAGCAATTTTCATCACTGACCTGTCTTTCTCTAGCAACTACGCTAGACCTTGTTATAGTAACCTCTATCGCAACCGTAAAAGGAGTTGATCTCGTTGGAGGAAGCGTAATGCGTTTCTCCCTAGCATATCGGTTTGTTGCTGGACTGAAATATCTTGTATGATATCAATCACCGCTCCGGGTGGCTCCTCACGCAAAGGAAAAGGATAATCAGTTCCCATAAGCAGACGATCTGCGCCTAAGCGAGCGATAAGTACGTGCAGATTCAGCGTATCATAGACAAGTGTATCATAGGTAAGAAGTTTTGCTGTCTCGGAAGGCTTTTTCGCTGTCACTTCCTTCACATCGTCGAAGGCATGCCATGTTTGGTCAAGTCGTGGAAGTAGCCAGGGTAAAGTACCACCTCCATGAGCAAAACACAGGCGCAAGTGAGGATGATGGTCGAGTAAACCACACATAAGAATAGAGGCGGCAGCAATGCCCGTTTCAGATGTATAGCCCATCGAGAAGACCATACGATAGTTACTGGTTCGCTCTGGCGCAAGTACCGTTGCTGGATGAATGAAGACGGCTGCTCCTACCTCTTCGCAGGCTTGCCAGAATACCTCTAATGCTGGATCATCAAGATTCCTACCCTGAACATTCGTCCCAATCTCAACACCTGCAAGACCGAGATGTGTCACAGCACGACGAACCTCAGTTGCCGCCAACACTGGCTCCTGAAGTGGGACGGTACCAAGGCCAATAAAATGTTCAGGGGCTACAGCTATAGCTTGCGCAATCTCCTCGTTTTGCATCTGTGCCAGTTCGAGGACAGCCTGCGCCGAGAAGTGATAGGCAAATGTGACCGGGATTGGTGAAAGAACCTGAACATCAACTCTTTCTGATGCCATATCCTTGAGACGACGCTCAGGGTCCCAACTTCGCTCATCAATACGACGATAGTGTTTGCCAGCATTATAGATATCCGCCTGACACGCTCCGTTGTGAATTAGCGTCGGCCAGCCCTCGCCACCATACTTTTCTCCCATAGCTGGAAAATGCTTCGGGATAAAGTGCGTGTGAAAATCAACGCGTACACTGTCCTGTGCTATTTTCTGCACTTTACCTCATCCTTTCAGAACATTATATGTACCACTGATATAACCTGTGTTTTAATTTCCTTATTTAGACTTTTGGCTCTAACTCAACCGCTACGTCGGCGATTGTCTCTTTCAGTTGTTCATGCCGAAGTGGTGGATGTGTTTGATTGTCGCGTGACAATTCGAGTGCCACGTCCAATATCCAATCCTCTTGCCCCGCTACCGCCTTGCGTCGGCCCAGTTCCGTCAAGATATCACGAGGATCGACCCCGTAGCGTTCTCCTGCCTTACGTGCGTGGAGCAAGAAGGTGGAATAGACACCCGCATAGCCAATGCTGATAGCATCCCGGTTCGGGATTGGCTGGAAAGGCATCATTGGCGCGATGACGTACTCGGCAGCGTCCATCAACTTATAGACATCCAGTCCAGGATTGATGCCCATTTTATCGAGTACAACGGCTAACAGTTCAGTAGGAGCGTTCCCCGCACCCGCGCCCAAACCACGTAGACAACCATCCAGCTGATCAGCACCTGCATCTAACGCTGCTAAGCTATTCCCTACTGCCACGCCTAGATTGTTATGCGCGTGAAATCCTACTTGAATAGTGAGTACGTCCTTGAGTGCTTTGACTCTCGCATATGCATCGTGAGGAAGCATGGCACCAGCAGAGTCCACGATATAGACACAATCCGCTCCGTAGGACTCCATCAGTTTTGCCTGCTGAACAAGGTCAGAGGGTGGACGCATATGCGCCATCATCAGGAATCCTACTGTCTCCATCCCTAGTTCTTTGGCAATGCCGAAGTGTTCTTCAGAGATATCGGCTTCGGTACACTGTGTCGCAATACGCACCACTTGCACTCCACGCTCGAACGCCTCCTTCAATTCCTTGACAGTCCCTATACCGGGTATGAGAAGTGCAGCGATTCTTGCCTGAGTGCATACACTCCGCGCCGCAGTGATCAGTTCCATCTCTGAGGTGCTGGAGAAACCGTACTGAAGTGATGAACCAGACAAACCATCTCCGTGTGTGACCTCGATGACCGGAACTCCCGCTTCGTCGAGAGCCTGTGTGACCGCTTTGACCTGCTGCGTAGTAAACCTGTGACGCATTGGATGTGAGCCATCACGCAAACTGCTATCTGTAATACGCGGTGCTTTCATCGTACTCTCTCTCCTTCACGTCTAAGAGACGCTGGGCAATTGCCTCACCAACACAGCGAGCGGCAGAGGTCATAATGTCAAGGTTACCAGCATACTTGGGCAGATAATCTCCTGCGCCTTCGACCTCTAACAGCATCGTCACCACTGGCTTTTTCCCCCACGCTGTCTCTTGCACCTCGAACATAGGAGGATTCTTGAGATGATATCCCGGCACGTATTCCTGAACTTCAGCCTCCATGCGTTCAATTGAAGCCATAACCTCGTCCTGATCAAACTCGCCTTCGGGAAGAACATAGACAGTATTACGCATCATGATAGGAGGATCAGCCGGATTGAGAATAATGATAGCCTTCCCCTGCTTGGCACCACCCACAACTTCGAGAGCTTTCGACGTTGTTTCTGTAAATTCATCAATGTTCTGCCGTGTCCCCGGTCCTGCAGAAAGACTAGAGATAGTACTGACCATTTCTGCATACTGTACGGGAGTTGTACGGCTTACTGCGTACACCATAGGGGCAGTCGCTTGACCACCACATGTGACCATGTTGACATTCACGTGGTCGATGTACTCTTTGAGGTTCGCTGGAGGAACGACATAGGGACCACGTGCGGCAGGAGTCAAATCAATGGCGATGCGTCCGGCCTCACGTAGTGCTTTGGCATGGCGTACATGCGCTTTGGCACTGGTTGCATCAAAGACTATTTTGACCTCTGAACGCTCTAATATTGCCTGAAGCCCCTCTGCGCTGCTCTCGATGCTTAAAGAACGCGCCCTCGCCAGTCCCTCGGAACCGGGATCAATTCCAGCGAGGAGAACGAGTTCCATATGACCGGGTTGTTTCAGAAGCTTATACATCAAGTCGCTCCCGATATTCCCTGAACCAATAATTGCGACTTTGATTCGCTTGTCTGACAACACATGTGGTGCGTCCATTGAGTCTCCCTGTGACTGTCCAGGTACTTTTGTGTGCTTATTCAAAATGCACCGAGACTTCGCCTAACGTAGTGAATGTAGCACGATAGATTTCACCCGCCGCAACAGTGACGGCGGCACACATCGCACCCGGTAAGACAAGCTGACCCGCCAACAAGCTCACATCAAACTCCGCAAGCTTGTTTGCTAACCATGCGACAGCCGCCGCAGGATGACCAAGTACTGCTGCACCATTACCCGATCCAACTGTCTCACCATTTCGTGTGAGGACGACGCTCTCTGTTTGGAGATTCAACGTATGCAGGGGAATATACTCTCGATTCACAATCACCCGTGCTGATGAAGCGTTATCAGCAATGGTGTCAACGAGTTTAATCCGCCAATTTGCAATCCTGCTATCAACAAGTTCGAGCGATGGACTTACTCCTCGCGTTGCGACTAACACATCATCAACCGTGATGCCAGGTCCGCGCAGGTCTTTTGCCAACCAGAAGGCAATCTCCGGTTCTACACGGGGCTGAAGAAGGTGGTCACGCTTCAGTGTGCTCCCTGATGGCATGACCATTGTGTCGAGCAGAAATCCGTAATCTGGCTGGTCAACACCCAGAAGTTCCTGCATGGCGTGACTGGTGAGACCAATTTTTCGCCCAATAAGCTGCGTGTTCTCTGCTTGTTTCATCGCAAACCACGCACTCTGAATAGCGTATGCCTGCTCTTGCGTAAGTTCTGGATACGTCTCGCTAAGAGGTGTCAAGGGTATCTGGCTCTGTTCGGCGTGGGCAAGTTGTACAGCGATATCTTGATAAGTGTTGTTCATGATGTCTCTCTTGATTCATGAGTGAGCTACAATCAACTGATGCTGGAAGGATAGGTTTTAGGACGCTCCCGTCAAGAAATCACGCACGAGTCGGTTAAAGGCACCAGCGTATTCGGTCTGTGTCCAATGCCCACAATGACCAAAAACATGTAACTGAACGTTCTCCAATGTATCCAGCAACGTAAGACTCGTAGCAAGCGGAATAACGCGGTCCTCACGCCCATGAAGAAGCAGCGTTGGTGCATGTACCTCGCTCAGACGCTCTTCATACACTGCAAGTGCATCTACTCCCTGCTGACGCGGAGTAGGGAACATGCTAGAGAAAGCCTCCTGCATTCCTGACCGAATACTCGATATATAACGCTGTTCAGCCAGTACATCCGTCACAAGTTTCCGATCATACGCAAAGATATCGATCAGCTTTTTCATATTGGCAATACTCGGTGTATACCCCCAGACAGCATCAAGACCGTCGGTGATTGGAAAATGTACACCCATTGCTCCCATGAGTACCAACTTATCGACAGCTTCTGGATGCGTCACAGCAGCGGCAAGAGCGACAGCGGCACCCATCGAGTTTCCGACAAGATGTGCTTTCGTCACCCCCACAGCATGCATAAAGCCGAAGAGATGTTCGGTCCACTGCTCTAACCCGTAAGAATGTTGTGCAGGCAGTTCAGTAAACCCAAACCCAAGTTGATCGTAGGCAAAAACATGAAAATGTTCAGAGACATAGGGAAGAGCGAGCCTCCAGTTGGACCATGCTGATACACCGGGGCCGGAACCATGAATGAAGATGACAGGCGTACCAGTTCCCGCCTCGTGATAGTTGGTCATCACACCAGCAGCCCGAATGGATTTGCCTATTTCAGGGGTTGTTTGTGCTTGTGTCATAGGGGTTCTATACCTCTTCAATACTAACTTCATGATCGTCTAAAACGATGTTAACATTCTCTTTAGAAGTTAAGTATATGTTTGGCTTTCTCTTTAGACAAGGACGTTGTTCGAGAATGTCGGACAATGCAAATCTCTTTTATAACCAACTTAGTAAAACACTATTATAGGTATATCTTGCTGATACAGAAAAAGGATTATGTCTAGCACGGCACATTCTCTTTTGAACTTCGGGTGAAGGGCTTGACGAACAAACTCCTACTGTGCATAAATTACTTTAACATCAATACGTTTGAACGTCAATTTTTTAATGTGGAACTTTAATGTAAATAGAAGATAGCCCTTCTTGTATCGCTCACGTTGTATGCCAGTGTGTCAGTATTACTCATAGGCATTCATGTCTATAGAGAGAGGGTCAATGGTGACGTTGTTATGCTGAATACTGTATCTAAAGTAGGCAAGGTGCTGGATCTTTTTTCTTTCAAACGACCGGAGTGGGGGGTGAGCGAGGTAGCAAAAGCTTTACACCTTCCAAAATCGACGGCGAGTGATATCATGACGAGTTTAACAGAACAAAGACTGCTCACGCGTGTGCAAGGGGGACGGTATCGACTTGGTTGGCGACTCTTCGAGCTGAGTCAGGTGCTCTTAGAGAACACGGAATTTTGCATTGAGGCTCGTCTTGAGATGCAAGAGTTAGTTGAACGTTGGGGAGAAACAACGCATCTCGCAGTATTAGACGGTGCTCAAGTTCTCTACGTCGAGAAACTGCAAGCAACTCCTGCTGTACAAATTCTCCTTTCACGGGTCGGAGGGCGGCTTCCAGCGCATTGTAGTGCTGTGGGGAAAGTGTTACTGTCCCATCAAGAGCAGTATAGAGTGCCTCAACTGCTTGAAGACCTGAATATGCTCGCATTCACACCAAACACGATTACAACTCTCGACAAACTCACACAAGAGTTGGGAGAGGTGCAAAAGCGTGGCTATGCCTATGACCATGAAGAAGTGGCACTTGGCTTATGCTGTATAGCTGCCCCTATACGCGATCTCGACGGGAAAGTTATTGCCGCTATCAGTTTATCCGTCCCAACTCAGCGATTTTATCCCCAGCAAGAGAATTATGCGACCATCATTCTCAAATCGGCTCAACGCATTTCTGAGAATCTTGGATATAGGATGAATAAGTCTGCTCGTATAAACCGAACACAGAAATTGACAGCAACCACAGCGTGATGTTAACAGCTGTGCAAAGGGCGTGAGTATCAACAGTACGGAAATGATTCCGTCTAAAATCTGACGAGAGGAAGTGCCACATCGGAATAGAGTGAATGTGATTATCTGCACTTAAATTGAGTAAAGGAGCATCAGTACTTCTTGCTAGAACAGAAACATTTATACCTACACTTTCGTAAATTATCGCGTACATGGTACTGACAATAGCGTCCAAAGACGTCGTCAAGATGTCACAAGATGTTATACATACATGACATCTATGAGTTCTTTAGGCACCATGCGGCCTTCTTTGAAGTGTTTTTTTTAGCGTGAGGGGGGCTGACAAGACTTGCGCTTAATC